>NZ_NFUX01000057.1:0-52686 GCF_002264385.1 Paenibacillus sp. VTT E-133280 | reverse complement strand
CTTACGACAACAGCGGCCGGAAGTCCAAATGTTCTCCGTAGTTATAACTGACTCCTTAGATGTAGGTCTCAAATTAGTGGAAACTTTTTCAATGGCCTCCCTTTGGCGTTGAGGTTTTTTTCTGTGGGGGATTTAGTTATGATGTCCATAGAACTTCGCAAATGTTTATGCTATGAGCAGGCAAAAGGCCACCTTTACAAGTTTAATGATGGTAAGCAGCAAGGGGTTAACGCTAATGCCAAACGCTGAATATACAATGGTAGTATATAGTTTTCCTAGTCATGCTTCATTGCTCCTTTTAAATATACCTCTGTTATAATCGAAGTAAAAGACGCTTGGGATTCTCATTTTCCCTTCGTTCAAAACCCTTTGTTGGGTTTGATTTTCGGGTTCAGTTAGATGAACACGAGGACGATGTTTATAATGGCTGTGAATAAAGTGATGATGACGTCCACAGCTTTAATCGTACCCTGCCTTTCCTCACGGCGTCTTTCTCTTCTTTTTTATAATTACAATATTTGGTTTAGGATTGCAAATCAAATATCGTCCGGATTACAGTTATTGTTAGGAAATGTTTAGATTACAGATGATATAGTAAATACCGCAACCGATGTGGATACATAAGGGGAATTCATTAATGTGGAAACCTAAGATTCAGCAAATATTTAAGTACGTATTTATTATAATATGTATTGTAGCCTTTGGAATTTTCATCTACCCTGGAATATATAAGTATGATAAACTCGATCAAAAATTTCCGGTATTGATCAATCGAATAACAGGGGAAACAAAGATACTTTTTAGCGACTCTTGGTCCACTGTTGGCAATATAGATGCAAAATTAAGTGAGTTTGAAAGCTATAAGAATGAAATATTAGAAGCGATAAATTCACAGAATGAACAAATCAAAGAAAGTGTTATAGAAAGTGTACAGGCAGAATTAGATCATGGGAGAAAGCAGTTGATTACTGAAACTGCAAGCGAACCAAATCCAACATATGAAGATGGAACATCAGTGTTTGATGCAGTAAGGAATAGAGACAGAGGGACAGAATCTGCATCAGAATTCATAGCCAGTAGTAAGGAAGCATCAATTAGCTCAATTGGAATCACAAAGTTTGGACTCGGTGATACTAAAGAAACAGTTAAAAAGTCTATGGGAACACCAAGCTCTATAATCAATGATGGAGACACATGGTTTTTTGGTTCATCTATTGTTAATTTTGACAACGGAATCGTAATAGGATGGGTCGATCCTCTTAATGCCTTAAGTCTAGAATAGATCCTATCACCATACTCAATCGGGTATGGTCTTTTGTTGTGCACCAATACGAAACGGGTCAGGGATGAGTATGTGAGTCGGCTTCATGCCATCGAATGGAAAAGGAGAATACCCATACATCATTTTAACTTTTCCGATTAGTAGTGGAGAATAATGTTAGAATATCTTATATATAGATATACAATACTTTCCTGGGAGGAGCACTAATATGCGCATATTCATATATATAGGACTGGCTTTTTTTGTGATCTCTGGTATATGTGTTGGAGGATTTACGACAGGTACTCAGCAAAGAGGGAATTTTTATTCGGAATCCAAAGAAGACCGTAAAATTAAAAACAAAGTAGCGAATTGGACTGCTTTAGGAGGGATTCTCTCCTTGGTTATAGCTGGACTCTTATATTTCTTGTGATCTTTACTTCACTCAAGTTCAAGCGTGGTAAAGAGTGCAATACATGACTTTTTACAAGAACCTTTAGACCCTTGATGTCTTTGCCGTTGAGGTATTTTATATTTATAGTTCTAGTAAAATGGAATTTAATATAACAGTCACAATTATTCTTATCATCTGACATTATTTTATATTTTTCTTGCAAAGGTATATCTTTCATAGGATAATATGGGTATATTTTCCTAGCAAAAGTTGGAAATGGATATTATCTGAGAGGAAGTAGAATATTGAAAACAAAGAAACCTTTTTTTTAAAAATGGTGGTTTTGGCTTATTATTGTTTTTGTTGTAATAGGGGTGATTGGATCACAGGGGAATGATAGTGAACCTACAGTATCAAAATCAGAACCAACAGTGGCAAAGGTAGATGATACTGCAGCAACAGAGAAACCGGTCGAAACGGAAAAGCCTACCAGCAAGCCTACTGAAGAGCCAAAAGAAACGATGATAACTGAAGTTGGACAAACCATCACAACTAAGAATTTTAAGCTTACAGTTGAATCTCTTGATAAGCCTAAGGGAAACGATTATGTAAAACCATCAGAGGGTAATGAGTTTGTAGAAATCGGAATTATACTTGAGAATATTTCCAGTAAAGATTATATGGTAAGCTCCATGCTAATGTTCAATGCGTATCAAGACAGCTTCTCTATAAATGAAGATCTCATGGCTCATACTTTGGATAGTCAAATAGGAACAATGGACGGCGCTTTAGCTGCGGGAAAGAAAATTCGTGGCAAACTAGCTTACCAGCTTCCTAAGGATTGGAAAGAACTTGAAATCAATACTGATTTTACGGTTTTAAGTTTTAGTTCAGATGGAGAAATCAAAATCGTTCTTCAAAATAAATAGGATATCTCACATATAAGAGTCTCGCCAAAGCTGGCGGGGCTTTTTCATTGTTAAACCTAATAATCATTATTTACATAAAGTACCAAACCGATTATATTGAAAGAACGGCATAAAGGATGAGGGGTGTTATATTTGGCGAAGATTTTTAATGAAAATACAGTTTCGTTTAAGCAAAAGTTATCACCGATCCCTGAGTTTGCTTGGCATACGAGTGAGAGGTTAGCTGAGATCGCTAATTCTAAACATCTTGTCTTCGACATAAGATCGCTTGATCCAGATAAGTATTCCTTTCCTTATCATTTTCATAGAAACGCGGAAGAAATATTTGTGATTTTGACGGGAAAAGCGATGTTAAGAACTCCCGAGGGTTTTACTGAGGTTTCTGAAGGTGATGTGCTATTTTTTGAAATGGGACCTGAAGGAGCGCATCAACTTTATAATCATACGGATGCACCTTGCAAGTATCTTGATCTCCGAACGAACCAGGGCATAGATGTTTGCGAATATCCGGACTCAGGTAAAATTAACATTCTCCCCTATCAAGAAATTTATCAGGCAGATCAACAAGCAGACTATTATAAAGGTGAAGAGCAGGTAAGGGAGAAATGGAACGGAATGGAGGTTCATACTTGATTCAAGATCGATGGTTCACAGTCACGAAAATTGATCCACTTACTTATGCAATCAGTGAATATGGACATTGGGAAAAGGTACACTCTTTTTTGCTGTTAGGGGAAGGGAAAGCGGTGTTGATTGATACGGGATTAGGCATCGATAATATAAAAAGAATAACGGATCAGTTAACGGAGTTACCTATCGCTGTCATCACTACGCATGTGCATGCAGACCATATAGGCAGTCATGGACAATTTGAGACGATCTATGTTCATAAAGAGGATGAGGATTGGCTAATTAATGGAATACGAGGTTTGTCCCTTGCCCAGATCAGAAAAGATATGAGCCGAGATATTACTCTACCTGTTCCTGAGACGTTTGATCCTAATACGTATACGCCTTTTCAAGGGAAACCAACTGCTCTATTGCGAGAGGGAGATGTGCTTGATTTAGGCGGGCGTAGATTAGAAATTTACCACTCACCGGGTCATTCACCAGGTCATATTAGCATCTTTGATCATGCCAACAGGTATCTGTTTACAGGAGATTTGTTGTATGATGTTACGCCAATTTATGCTTTTTATCCCTCTACTAGCCCGGCAGATTTAGTGGCTTCTTTAGAAAAGATTGCGCAAATTCCAAACGTATCTCAAGTATTCGGTTCTCATAATACGTTGGGTCTAGATCCAGCTATTTTGCAAGAGGTTATGAAGGCAGTTCGTGAATTACGTGAACGAGATCTTGTCGCTCATGGTACGGGTATTCATCAGTTTAACGGATTTAGTGTGCAGTTTTAAAATAAATGTTGGCTGCAGCAAAAACGGGCCTCCCAAAAGGACCGTTTTTTGTCATTCCTTAAGATTTTCAAAATTTCTAATTTGGAAAAGTAAAGTGAAGTAATAAGGGGCGAAAGAGGTGTGTTTATTCGGATACGATCGACCTAAAGAACGCATGCAATTGCTGTACCTGGGAGTAAGCTTCTTTGTACTGATTGTCGGATTGTTGAATGGGCAATAAGCCTGGCAAGAAGGAAATGCTATACATAGGTATTTCATTGCTATTCATGTATATTTTAAGCGTAAGTTCCTCGATAACATCAGCCTCTTCGTCAGCGCTATTAAGCACATTAATATCCGCACTTGAAGCAGTTGTTTTACTGTTTTGTTGTCTTTTAGATACCTTTGAAAGGGTTAGTGCGTTAACGACAATCTCTGAACCCAATACATTTTCGAAGGAGTATAGCTTTGCTATAGCCTTTTTTCTTGTTTTCGGATCGCTGGTGCCTATAGCTATTTTTTTATAAGATTCGTTAAGCGCGATCAAGTGAGATTGATTGGGGGGAATGAATGTTTTGGTGAATATGATGTTAAAAGAGGAGATTGCGTTTAAGAGCTTAGACAGTTCAGAAGAAGTAGATAGTTTTTTCAATTCTAGAATACCGGCACTTAGCATTAAGACTACCCCTAAAATGCCAAACATGTACATCAAAAAAATCAGCATCTAACCACACCTCCAATGATCTCAGTAGAGCAAGGTTTATTGCTTATTGAAAGATATGCTTGAATCCTCTCTACTAGTATCTGTTATAATCGAAAATCGTGGGAATTTAGGAAACGACTACTGATTAGAAAAAGAGAAAGCACCCAGAGTTCTGCCGATTTTGCAAGCTAAATGCAAAATTGGGGCAACTGCTGAGTGCTTTGTTGAGAGCTTTTTAAAATAAATATGTCTAAATCATAAGAAATTGAAGGCTGTGATTTGATCGGTATAAACAATTAGCTGTTTGTATTCGATCGGAGATTCATAGCTAGCATAGGGTCTAACAGAAACATCATTAAGGACTACAAAGTTATAACTGAAATTTTTATCGGGATGTTCCGCACCTAAATAAGATATGTATTCATCTACAATGACATCATCCATTAGAGATTTTAAGTCAAAAACATCCTCTTTATTGGAGGTAGAAGGGGAGATGGTCCCTTGAATACTGCCAAATGAGGTGAGTAGATTTACTTTTTTTCCACTAGCTTGATCGTTATTTAACAATAAGCCAGAGAGTTTAACAAGTGCATCGACTTTAAAATCGACGAGGGTTCTAATTTTTGAGTTGTTCAAAACGAAACACTTCCTTTCAATTTGAAATCCTGTTAACATTATTCGACATATAACCACATAATTCCTATTAGGTCATCAAAAATACATAAATACAAACACGCCCCCTCCGTTAAGCAAAGAGTGAGGCGTGTTTATCTATGGATAGATTTAATTTCTGATCGTTACTAGTGTTCCAATTGGAACAATCGCAGCTAGTGCTAACACATCCTCATTGTACATACGAATACAACCATGGGATACTTCGTGCCCTATGGATGAGGGATCATTATTTCCATGTATCCCATAGTGAGGCTTAGATAGTCCCATCCAAAAGACCCCAAATGGACCGCCTGGATCGGGTTGTTTATTAATGATTGTGAATTCACCGAGTGGTGATTGAGTTAACATTTTACCGATTCCGACTGGGAAGCCCCTGATCACAATGTCGTTATCAAGAAGATAAAGCATACGCTGCGTCAGATCAACTATAATCCGGTAATTTGGCATTGTGCACACTCCTTTCTAATTAAGATATGAGCAGGATGCCTAAACGGTTATTCTTAAAAATGGTCATTTTAGCCTACGGGAACATATGTTCCGGATGGGAGTTAAGCTAAATGCATAGAAAAAAAGGCTGCTCCGCATTCGCGGAACAGCCTTTTTGGTAGGAGTGCATACTTAGTGGATATCTCGAAATAATCCGATAACTCTGCCGAGAATGGTCACGCGATTAAGGCGAAGAGGCTCGTACGCCGGATTCTCCGGCTGAAGACGTATATGATCACGTTCTTTATAAAAAGTCTTAACGGTTGCTTCATCTTCTTCGGTCATAGCTACAACGATATCTCCGTTATCAGCCGTTTGTTGTTGACGAACAATAACATAGTCGCCATTCATAATCCCAGCTTCGACCATACTGTCACCTTGAACCGATAACATAAATACTTTGTTATCTCCAACATAGTGTGTTGGAAGGGGAAAGTAGTCTTCAATATTCTCAGTAGCAGTGATAGGAACCCCGGCGGTAACCTTACCTACGACAGGAATTCGAGCGACGGTTTGTGCGAAATGGTGCACATTCTCAGAATCCTCTTGGCCAAGCAATTCTATCGCACGAGGCTTCGTTGGATCTCGACGGATAAGTCCCTTCTTCTCTAGCCGATCCAAATGACCGTGAACTGTGGAGCTGGAAGCAAGACCAACAGCTTCTCCAATCTCCCGGACGGAAGGAGGATAACCCTTGCTGCGGACTTCGCTACGTATAAATTCCAGGATCGCCAGCTGGCGACTTGAAATCTTTGACATTGGAATCAACCCCATATAGTAATGTTTGGGAAAATTATAACATAGAACTACCGTTCGCACAAACATAAGTTCTAACTATTATAAATATTAATTCGATAGAGTTAATAAATGGTAGTCTTGTATTGATTACATTTCCTTCATCTAAATGGTAAGAGCAGGTTCTTAGATGAATAATATGGTAAATATTGACCTCTGAAAAAAAGAGAACAATTGTTCTAAAATAGTATTGAACAAAACACATGTTCGTGTTATTATGATTTTGGAAGTGAGAACAAGTGTTTGGAGGATGATATTCATGTTAAAATACAGTACATACCGTAGCATCTACGATAAAGCCCCAGTGGTTGAATCTTTAGGACATAATCCTATTACCCGTTATTCAGCTCAGATTAAAGAAATCACAGAGTTTTTGCTTGAAGGCTTGATGCGTTTGTTCCGTAGAGATTTTGTTATTAAGCTGACATTGATCATTGTGCTCGTACTATCAGGACTTACAGTAGTGGGTAATGTATTTGCAGGATCTACTACTTTAATGAAGGATGAGAAGCGCGTAGTGGTTGAACGTGGAGATACACTTTGGAGTATTGCTCTTGAGAATAAACCTTCTGATATGAAGACGGCTGTATATATAGAAGGAATTAAAAAATCCAATGGCATAAAAGGTAGTCAGATTAATGCTGGAGATATTCTCTCTTTACCTATTTATTAATATTCTAAGAACATATTAAGAGGACATGAAGAGCTTGCAGGGAGTAAACCTTGACAAGCTCTTTTTCTCATGGCAGAGTTAGAATTAATTTATAAGGGGAGGGAAAGTTTTGAATATTGATGAGTTGGTCGCGCGTATTAACGAATTGGCACGCAAACAGAAGAGCGTAGGCCTTAATCAAGAGGAAACGGCGGAACGCGCCAAGCTTCGGGAAATTTATTTGGGGAATATCCGCAATAACTTTCGAGCACAATTGAATACGATTGAATTGGTTGATAATGATGAGCATGAACAAGGTAACAAGGGGCTTAAGCATTAACACCCTGTTCCTTTTCATAGATATTTCTGGATGACTAGGGGGAACGCATATGGCCCGTTCTTGGGAAAGAATGGTTCAACGCAACACGCAGCAAATCAACAAGCAAAGAAAGAAACAGGGGAAGGAAACGATTTACGCATCTAAATCTAAATCTCCTGGGAAGAACACCGAAACCTTTAAAGGCCGTAACATTGCATTTCCAGTAGTGTTATTAGTGCTAGGTACTATGTTTTGGATGATTGGTTCAGTGGACCAAGCCAAAGGTAATGGTATGCTTATGAACTGGTTAGGAGTCGTTTTGTACTACTTACTAGCAGCACTTCTGTTCTTCCGACGTCCGTACTTGAAGGTAGAGAATGCTAGACTATCTACTATAAAATTCAATCGCGAACGCTATCTGCCAGCTTCTGATATTGAGAAAATCATCCTCTCGCGTGGAGCAGTTGTCATTAAGCATAAAGGCAAACGCACGAAATGGATTTTTACCAGACTTATGAATCGTTATGATACAACTGCAATGGGGACTAGACTGGAAGCATTCGCAAAAGCTCACCAAATTGAAGTAATTCACGAATAGAAATTAACCAGCCATGGGAGAGGGAGACCTGTAATGCCAATTTCCGCCGTACTATTTGACCTTGATGATACACTGCTCTGGGATGATCGGAGCGTCAATGAAGCATTTCGTTCTGCATGTGAAGCCGCCGGGGATACGATTGATCCACAAGAGCTGGAAATTGCGGTGCGTAAAGAAGCCATAGGACTTTATGAATCCTACGAAACGAACCCGTTTACAAAAATGATTGGGATTAATCCGTTTGAAGCACTTTGGGGGAACTTTACTGCAGGTGAACAGCCGGAATTTCGTCAATTGGAGCAGCTTGCACCGGGATATCGTAAAGAGGCATGGCGTCGTGGTCTTGCAGCACTTGGTGTAGAGGACGAAGCTCTTGCTGGGACATTAGCAGCCAAATTCGCAGCAGAGCGTAGAAATCGGCCTTACATTTATGATGAAACGATTCAGGTGCTTGAAGAGCTGCAGGGTAAAGTGAAGCTATTGCTTCTGACCAATGGTTGCCCTGCATTGCAACAAGAAAAACTGGATGGTGTACCCGAAATCGTTCCTTTCTTTGATCACATCGTGATTTCTGGAAGCTTCGGCAAAGGAAAGCCGGATAAGGAAATTTTTCTGCATGCCCTAGAGCTTTTGGATATTTCACCTGAGCAAGGCGTTATGGTCGGAGATAAGCTTACAACGGATATTCGTGGTGGGTTGGCAACAGGTTTGACTACGGTTTGGATTAATAGAAAAGGCAAACAGCCAGATCCGGAAATTCAGCCGGATTATGAAATCAAACATCTTGGAGAGCTTCTATCATTAGTCCAATCTTTATAAATTTGAGCTGAGGCTTTCATTCATTTAAGCTTTAAGAAGGCAGTGAGTTCCTAGTTACTAGGAGACTTGCTGTCTTTTTTATATCTACATCATTTTTAGTACGATAGATGAGATTTACTAGTATATGATCTAAGTCACAAGAGTTTAGCTGAATTGCTGCGAAATACTGAAAAACCAATAATAATGTGTATAATAGATGGAGAATGTATAACATGAATTGGTAGATTCTTAGTATTCAAATCGACTGGGAGGAATCTAAATGAAGATTTCAAGAACAATAGTTCCTTTATTATTAGGCGCAACACTTTTAGTATTGGGAGGATGTTCATCAGACCAATCTAAACATTCTGGCGTACATAATATGAATATGAACATGGACATGTCTATGGAGCCTATTAAGGTTGAGTTACATTGGAGTCCTGAAGAGGTTGTTGTAAATCAGAAGGTGACCTTTGAGGCGGTGGTGACGCAAGACAACAAGGCAGTGGATGATGCGAAAGAGGTTCTGTTCGAAATTGTGAGCAAAGATGATAGTGAACAGAAAATTGAATTTAAAGGGAAGCTAGTCGGTGATGGAATCTATCAAGCAGAAGGAACACTTGCGAAAGAAGGACAATATATTGTTACATCACACGTAACTGCAAGAACTCAGCATTCTATGCCTAATAAAGAACTCTCTGTGAAACCATAATTAAAAGAATAGCATTTCCTGTGATTACAGATAATGCAGAGTGGAAAGGAAGGCTTTTCGAAATTCCTTTATTCTGCTAAACTTACTCTAATGTTTTACTGGGGGGACTATACGTTGGCTAAATATACACTTGAGGAAAGCTTACAACAAAGAATATTAATTCTAGATGGTGCCATGGGCACAATGATCCAACAGGTGCCTTTGACAGGTGAGGATTTTGGTGGGGAAGAATTGGACGGCTGTAATGAAATGCTAGTATTAACCCGTCCAGAAGTCATTCAGACGATTCATGAGCAGTATCTTGAAGCAGGTGCTGATCTCATTGAAACGAACACATTTGGTGCAACGTCTGTTGTACTTGCTGAATATGATATTCCGCAGCGGGCTCGTGAAATTAATCTGGTTGCAGCAAAGCTAGCCCGCAATGCCGTTGATAAATATGATTCACCAGATCGTCCCCGCTATGTCGTAGGTGCGATGGGTCCTACAACAAAGACACTCTCTGTTACAGGGGGTGTCACTTTCCAAGAGCTCGTTGATAGCTACGAGGAACAGGCAGTGGCATTGATTGATGGTCTTGTAGATGCATTATTGCTTGAGACCTCTCAGGATACGCTGAACGTGAAAGCTGGAAGTATAGGTATTCGAAATGCATTTGAGAAGACGGGTATCAAATTGCCAGTGATGATCTCGGGAACAATAGAGCCGATGGGCACCACACTTGCCGGTCAGAACATTGAAGCATTCTATATTTCTTTAGAACATCTGAAGCCTATCTCTATAGGTCTGAACTGTGCGACGGGTCCAGAGTTTATGCGTGATCATATTCGTTCACTTTCTGCAATCTCTTCTGCTGCTGTGAGTTGTTATCCGAACGCTGGACTGCCAGACGAGAATGGGCATTATCATGAATCTCCTGATTCGCTTGCGCGTAAAATTGCTGCGTTTGCAGAAAAGGGATGGCTTAACATTGCTGGGGGTTGCTGCGGAACGACCCCGGAACATATCCGTGCTATGTCTGAGGCGCTTTCACAATTCCCTCCACGTCCGCTTGCAGGAAATCATCCACCGGCACTTTCAGGGATTGAACCTATTTATATTGAGAACGACAACCGTCCATACATGGTAGGCGAACGTACGAATGTATTAGGATCACGCAAGTTTAAACGTCTTATCGTCGAAGGTAAGTATGAGGAAGCCTCAGAAATTGCCCGAGCACAGGTGAAGAGCGGTGCGCAAGTGATCGACGTCTGCGTGCAAGATCCGGACCGTGATGAGACTGAAGATATTAAGCTGTTTCTAGAATTGGTTGTAAAAAAGGTTAAAGTTCCTTTGATGATCGATACTACCGACCCTAATGTTATTGATCTGGCATTACAGTACTGTCAAGGTAAGGCGATAATTAACTCTATTAACCTTGAAGATGGTGAAGAAAAATTCGAGCTGGTCACTCCTTTGATTCACAAGTATGGCGCAGCTATTGTTGTGGGTACGATTGATGAGACTGGACAAGCGATCAAGGCTACGGATAAATTGGAAGTTGCTAGACGTTCTTATGACTTACTGGTGAATAAGTACGGTTTAGCGGCAGAAGATATTATATTTGATACGCTTGTGTTCCCTGTAGGCACCGGGGATGAACAATATATCGGCTCGGCCAAAGAAACAATAGATGGCATTCGTTTGATCAAAGAAGCTCTTCCAGGTGTTCATACGATCTTGGGGATCAGTAACGTTTCCTTTGGGTTACCGGAAGCTGGACGTGAAGTGCTGAACTCAGTATTCCTCTATGAGTGTACTAAGGCTGGCTTAGACTATGCGATCGTAAATACCGAGAAGGTAGAACGTTATGCTTCTATTCCTGCTGAAGACCGTCGTCTTGCTGAGGAGTTAATTTATAATACGAATGACGACACGCTTGCTGCTTTTGTTGCCGCCTTCCGTGGGAAGAAGATTGAGAAAAAAGAAAAAATTTCTAACCTGTCCCTAGAAGAGCGCCTGGCTTCTTACGTGGTTGAAGGCACGAAAGAAGGGCTCATTCCGGATCTGAATGAGGCGCTTACCAAATCAGGACCTTTGGAGATTATCAATGGTCCGTTAATGGCAGGGATGTCAGAGGTTGGACGATTGTTTAATAACAATGAATTGATCGTTGCCGAAGTGCTGCAAAGCGCTGAAGTAATGAAGGCTTCTGTTGGTCATTTGGAGCAGTTTATGAAGAAGGATGAGACATCGGTAAAAGGTAAAATCATGCTAGCAACCGTAAAAGGTGACGTACATGATATTGGTAAGAATTTGGTGGAGATCATCTTATCGAATAATGGTTATCAGATCATTAATTTGGGTATAAAAGTACCACCTGAGACCATTATCGAAGCGTTTCGTCGAGAAAAAGCTGATGCGATCGGATTGTCTGGACTGCTCGTAAAATCGGCACAGCAAATGGTGCTGACTGCACAAGACTTACGGACGGCAGGGATTGATGTGCCGATTATGGTGGGCGGTGCTGCTCTGACTCGTAAGTTCACCAAAACACGGATACGCCCTGAGTATGATGGTTTAGTACTGTATGCTAAGGATGCTATGGATGGACTTGATATTGCTAATCGGCTGATGAACCCAGTTGAACGGGAGAAAATTGCCGAGGAAATTCGCGTGGAAGCTGAAGCGGCTGTTGCGGTAGCTCCAAAGCAAGAGCTTCCTAAGCTAACAAGAGCAGTACGCTCCAAAATTTCTCCAGATGCTCCTGTATTTGTTCCACCGGATTTAGAACGTCATGTCATTCGTAATTATCCATTGGGGCATATTATCCCTTATGTGAACATGCAAATGCTGCTGGGTCATCATCTGGGACTACGTGGTTCTGTAGAAGCTCAGTTAGCTGCTGGTGATCAACGGACTGTTGAGTTAAAAGGGACTGTGGATGACATTCTACATCAAGCGATGCTGGAAGGTACGATTACTCCTCATGCGATGTATCAATTCTTCCCGGCACAATCCAGTGGTAACGATATTATCGTGTATAATCCACAGAATACAGCCGAGATTCTGCATACCTTTACTTTCCCAAGACAAGGTGTAGAACCTTATCTCTGTCTAGCAGACTTTTTGAAGTCGGTCGAGAGTGGAATTATGGATTATGTTGGTTTCTTAGTAGTAACTGCGGGACACGGTGTTCGTGAACTCTCAACAGCCCTTAAGGACAATGGAGATTATTTACGCTCACATGCCTTACAATCTGTAGCGCTAGAGATCGCAGAAGGATTAGCGGAGCGTGTTCATCACATGATGCGGGATACATGGGGTTTCCCAGATCCTGCCGATATGACCATGAAACAAAGACATGGAGCAAGATATCAAGGGATTCGTGTATCCTTTGGTTATCCGGCATGCCCAGATCTGGAAGATCAGGGACCACTATTTAAGCTACTATCCCCGGAGGATATCGGTGTCCATCTTACAGAAGGCTTTATGATGGAGCCTGAGGCATCCGTTTCGGCGATGGTTTTCGCTCATCCAGAGGCGCAGTATTTTAATGTAGAGAAGCTGTAATTCTTTCATTTTTACACCTGGTCTGTAGGGAGATTGTATCCCTATCAGCGGAACCTCCCGTAACTGGGGGGTTTTTTGCTGGAAGAAGGACGTTTAGAATAGATAAGAGATTGTTCAGCCAATAAGAGGAAGGGAGGAACAAGGATGGAATTATATTTTTTGGGTACGAATGCAGGGGTACCAACGATACAACGCAATGTAACGTCGATTGCATTAAGACTTCTGGAAGAACGCCGTAGCATTTGGATGTTCGATTGCGGGGAAGGGACTCAGCATCAGGTTCTTCGCTCACCGATTCGCCTAGGGAAGCTGGAAAAGCTATTTATTACACACTTACACGGAGATCATCTATTTGGTCTTCCAGGTTTATTATCTAGTCGTGGTTATCAGGGAGGGACTTCGCCTTTAACGGTTTATGGTCCACCTGGATTAAAGGCATACTTAGATATATCCTTAGCTGTGAGCCAATCCCGAATTCCATACAAGATTGAGATTGTCGAGCATACAGGAGGAACGGTATTTGAGGATGATGGTTTTAAAGTGGAGGCAGCATTATTAGAGCATCGTATTGATAGCTATGGTTACCGGATAACGGAAAAGGATAGTCCCGGGAGCCTCAATACGGAATTACTAAAGAGCTATGGCTTAAAACCTGGACCGTTATATGGAAAATTAAAAAAAGGTGAAGATGTTATAACGGATGAAGGTGTTCGTATCTGCGCTGCTGATGTTGTTAGAGAACCTAAAAGAGGGCGTATTGTTACGATCTTAGGAGACACAAGACCTTGTTCAGGAGCTTTAGAACTCTCACTTCATGCAGACCTTATCGTTCATGAAGCTACCTTTGCTCATGATCTGGCAGAAATGGCTTATCAATATCATCACAGCACAGCTCGTCAGGCTGCAGAGCTAGCAAAGGAAGCCGAAGCAGGACAACTATTGTTGACTCATTTCAGCTCTCGTTACAGTTCGTCTGAAGAGTTGATTCCTTTGCTGGAAGAAGCTGAGCTCATTTTTCCAGAGACATTGTTAGCTGAGGAATTCAGCACATATCCAATTTATCGAGGTCAAAACGGGCAATTGGGGAAATGATTATTTTCCGGGAAAGCGCAGGAAATGACAGTGCTATGCTAAAAAATGCTGGATGAGTCTCTCGTTCGATTTCATTCGACGAAGTGTGTTAGATTTAAAGTAATTACAGGGTGAAAGCGGTACGAATGGCTGGAAATCTTGCCGAAAACCAAGGGGAAATATCATCAAAAAAAAGTATTACTAACTATTCTAAATCCAAGCTGAGCCTGGTCTTAGATTTTATTAATACAATTATTTATTCATTACATTAATTAATTTCTTATGGAAATAGAGGGATTTATAATGGAACAGATTAAAGGATTATTGATTGATCTAGATGGTACGTTATACCATGGACATAAAATGATTCCTGGTGCAGATTTACTGATTAAGGGTCTGCGTGAAGCGGGTATTCCATTTCTATTTGTTACCAACAATTCATCGCGTACAGCAGCTAATGTGGCTGCACATTTATGTGGAATGGGAATCGATGCGAAAGCTGAGGAGGTATGTACCTCATCAATGGCGGCCGCACGTTACATAGCTGAGGAATCACCTGGGGCTGCAGTGGCGATACTTGGAGAAGAGGGTTTGCATGTGGCTTGTACCGAAGCTGGGCTCCGCATCGTCACAGACTCACCCGATTATGTACTGCAAGGCATCGATCGATCTTTCACTTATACTTCGCTATCGCAAGCTTCTCGCTGGATTATGGGAGGTGCTAAGTTTGTACTCACCAATCCAGACTTAATGCTCCCTTCAGATGATGGGGTGATGCCAGGTGCAGGTACGATCGGAGCAGCCATCGAGGCTGCTAGTGGTGTGAGTCCCGTAGTGATTGGTAAGCCGGAATCTCATTTAATCAAGTTTGCAACAGATCTTCTAAATATTGAGCCTGAACATGCTGTGGTAGTTGGTGATAATATGCGTACAGATATAGCTGCTGGAGTAAATGCGGGCTGTCGTACAGTTCTTGTATTTACTGGATTGACTAACGCAGAGAATCTTGAACACTATAAAAACATTACAGGGATCTCACCAGATGAAATTTGTGCCGATTTAACTGAACTTAAAACGTTTCTCGGTGTATAATAGCTAGGATCTTATTACTTCACCAACCTAGAGGGGACGATGAGCTATGCCGGAACTGCCGGAAATGGAGAATTACAAAAAGCTGCTAAGTCAGCATATTATAAATGTGCCAATTTCTGATGTAATCGTGAACAGAGAGAAATCAATTAATATTGAGACAGAAGCTTTTAAAAATGCATTAATCGGTGCCCGTGTTGTTTTTGTTGAGCGGCGTGCCAAGTATATTTTGTTTCATCTTCATGATGGACGAAGACTACTTTTACATTTGATGTTAGGTGGACTCCTTTTTTATGGATCAGAGGAAGAACGGCCGGATCGAAACACACAAGTCGAAATCGTATTTGGAGATCAAATTCTTTACTTCATAGGACTTCGATTAGGGTATCTGCATTTGGTGTCCGTTAAGGAAAGTGAAGCTACAATGGGTAAATTGGGGCCTGAATTGCTGGATCGTAGAATGACGCTAGAACGGTTTACAGGATTATTAAAGGGACGGCGGGGTGCGCTAAAAAGCCTGTTAGTAAATCAGCATGTGATGGCTGGAGTCGGGAATTGCTATGCCGATGAGATTGCTTTTGAAGCTAGGCTGTTGCCTTCTACACTAGTTCAGAATTTAACGTCTGACTCCATAACCCGTCTATTTGAGAGCATCCAAAACGTACTAACTGAGGCCACGGAAATTGGTGGGTACATGGAAATGCCGTTTATGACTGGGGATACAGTTACAGGTTCATATAATAATCAATGTAAAGTGTATGATCGTGAAGGCGAGCCTTGCCTTCGTGACGGGGGAACAATTATCAAAACAGAGCTTTCTGGACGCAAAGTGTTTTATTGCCCAGACTGTCAGCATGACCAATAGTCTTCAAATAGGGGCTCATGTTAGCATTCGCGGTGGATATGGGAGAGCTGCCCGATTCGCTTGGGAGAGCGGTGCAACATGTTTTCAATATTTCCCTAAAAACCCGCGCAGTTTAAAACTTAAACAGTTGGATGTTCGAGATACGAGGGATTGTTTGCTCTTTTGTCAAGAAAAAGGGATCTCCTCGATTGCTCACACACCTTATGGGATTAACATGGCGGCTGGGCTAGATGATGTTACTCCACGAAAGGTTTATGTAGCCTCTCTCTTAAATGATCTGGAGATTGCAGAAGCTTGTGGTTCATTAGGCATCGTTGTTCATTTTGGACATTTTGGTGGAATGGAGCCGTTACAAGGCTATCAAAATATTATACAATGTATGAATGAGGTGCTTCAGTCCTGGGATGGTCGTACTAAGCTGCTTATAGAGAATCAAGCCGGCAACCATGGAAATGAAGGAATTACACTTGAAGAACTTGTGAAAGTTCGAGAGCTTAGCCAATTTCCGGAGAAAATAGGATTTTGTTTGGACACCTGTCACGCTTACGCAGCTGGTATCTGGAACCCTGAGCGAACGGAAGACTTCCTTGAACGAGGAGAGAGACTTGGATTTTGGCCACATCTTGTTGCTGTCCATTTAAATGATTCTAAGTTTCCTTTCGACTCAAGACGCGACAGGCATGCTGGAATCGGACAAGGACATATTGGAGAACAGGGGCTAAAAAGCTTAATGTCCTCCGGGCTTTTACGAAGCTCAGCTGTTGTCATGGAAACGGAGAAGGGTGCGGATGGCAGTCACCGAAAAGAAATTGCTACCGTGCGTGGTTGGTTTGAAGCGGAGGCGTAATTGTGATTCATATCTTTATGGATGATCTTCGAAAAGTACCTAAAGGGTTCGCTCTGGCTCGTTCGACGGAAGAATGTCTTCTAATGTTGCGTGAGTGCGAGGTAGATGTTTTATCACTGGATTACGATATGGGGCCGGATGATTATTCGGGTGGAGAAGTTGCCAGACGGATCGTATTGGAAGGACTGTTCCCCCGAGAAATCTATTTGCACACTTCCAGTCTTTGGGGGCGAAAAGAAATGTATGAGATCTTATATACTGCTAAACCTGAGGGGATGCTTTTGGTAAATGGTCCCCTGAGTTCTGATAAGCTTCACGATATCGCCGGGGAGACGGACTTGAAATGAAGGCAATGAATGAAGTGGAATTACTGGAGGCGCTCGAGAGTTCAGGCGAACCGCTTATAATATTTTTACACACTCCACTGTGCGGTACTTGTAAGGCAGCTGAACGGATGTTAGAGGTGGCGGCTCATCTATTGCCTGCTGAACTTCAAATGGTTGCAGGCAACGTGAACATGCTGCCGAATTTAGTACAACAATATCGTATTACGAGCGTTCCTGCACTACTTGTAGCTTCTGCAGAACGGGAAAATGATCCGAATGTTTATTATTCCATGGTTTCAGTTGAGCGAGTACTGGAATACATAAGGAGTGTTATATCATAATCATTTCATTACAACATTTATCTCTCCGCAGGGAAGAAAGCTTAATCTTGGACGATGTGTCGCTAGAAGTTAAAGAAGGTGAGAACTGGGTCATTTTGGGACGGAATGGCTCCGGTAAAACCACAATTTTAGAGATGATGACTGGTTATTTGTTTCCTAGCAAAGGGACTGTAGAAGTGCTGGGTAATAAATATGGGCAATGTGATATACGCGAGGTTCGTAAAGAAATTGGCTATATCGGGCCTTCCTTGATGGAAAAGATGTCATTAAATGATCCGGTGTGGGAGGTCGTAGCAACAGGTGCTTACGCTTATTTGCGTTTCTACGAAACAATCCCTACCGAAGTAAAAGAGAAAGCAATCCGCATGCTGGAAGATATGAATCTAGGCAATATGGCATTTCATCCTTTTGGGACCTTGTCACAGGGGGAACGTAAAAAAGCTATGCTGGCAAGATGTCTTATGGCTGACCCTAAGCTATTAATTATGGACGAGCCATGTGCTGGCCTTGATCTATATGAAAGGGAAAAAATGCTGGCTGAAATAGATAAGCTGAGACAGCGTAATGTTTCTGTAGTGTACGTAACTCACCATGTGGAAGAAATTGTCCCGCTTTTCACGCATGTTGCATTAATTCGTGAGGGTAAGCTAGCTGGATCTGGACCGAAAGAAGAAGTATTAACGAATGAAATGATCTTGGCCACTTATGATATTCCTGTTGATGTTGAATGGGATAGCGGTCGTCCCTGGATTAAAATTAGACCTGGAGGCAAAACGATTTGAACGATTTAAGACAAGATACCGAAGAGCAGAACATTGCTCCGGAAGAAGAAGTATATTCCCGATATATTTGTACAGCTAATCACGGATTTGCGCCTTATGCGCAAGAAGAGCTTCGCCGTTTATTCGGTGCTGTGAAGAGTACCTTGTTACTTCCAGGCGAAATCTTTCTGGCTACATTGCAATGTGAACCAGAGGAAGTAACGCGCCTACTCACACAGAATCTTCCCATTTTCCTGCGTCATATACAGCCTGTTCAGTTTCAGGATGAAGGAACCATGGAAGCTCTAGAGCGTTTGGCGGTGTATTTAAGTCGCCACACTGAGCTTGAGGGTGCAAAGGTATCCCTGAACGTTCGTAAAGGTGATCCTTCCTTCTGGCAGGACAGTCCGGGAGAACTTCGTGAATGGCTCCAAGAGCAACTGCAGAGCTTAGGCGCAGAATTTACTGTGCAAGATCCAGCCTGGGTTATTTCAGTCTACGCAGACGGGAATGCCTTATATGCAGGTGTGTCCAGACCAGAAGCTAATTTATCTAGCTGGAATGGCGGTGCCATCCGTTTCCGTAAGGAAGATGGACAAATCTCACGTGCCAAGTTCAAACTAATGGAAGCGGAGAAGGAGTTTGATATTCCTTTTTACAGCTTCCGTAATGCGTTAGATATTGGTGCTTCTCCAGGTGGGTGGACTTCTTTCTTACTGGAACGTGGAATGAAGGTTACGGCGGTTGACCCTGCGTTAATGCATGAGTCCCTTCGTAATTATCCGGGCTTGAAAATCCTTCGTAAAAACGCAGGAGAAGTAAAATTCCGGGACAATGAATTTGATCTGCTCGTGTGCGATATGAGCTGGAGTCCTAAGCTGATGGCGAAGCTAGTAACCGGGTTACTCCACAGTCTGTCACCGGGTGGGACAGCCATTGTGACCGTAAAACTGATGCATAAGAAACCACTTGCGATGATCAAAGAAATTATTGCGATGTTTGAAGGGGAGCGTATGCAGATTCAGCGTTCAAAGCAGCTATTCCATAATCGTGATGAAATTACACTTTATATGGTTAAGTACTAAATCAAACATATTCTAAATACTAAGGGAAAGCATCCCGTTATTAACGTTTCCGTATTTTGCGGTAAGAATGTTAATGGCGGAAGCTTTCTCTTTTTTTTTGCGAAAAGGGGGAGTTAGATTGTATTTTGAGACGAAGCTTAAGATTGGACAGGTTATTGATGACAGATACAGAATTACGGGCCTGATTGGTTCAGGTGGGATGAGTATTGTTTATCTTGCAGATGATTTGCGTCTAAAGGGTAAACAATGGGCTGTAAAAGAAAGCTTATGCTTAGATGCGCTGCATTCTGACATCCAAGCGGAAGCCGATATGTTAATTACATTAGCCCACCCGCGATTGCCGCGTATTGTCGATTTCTATCTTCCGGATCGAGAAGGGTATTCCTATTTAATTATGGACTATATTGAAGGTGTGAGCTTGAGTCAGCTAATGAAGGATAATCCCGGACCTTTGCCAGGTGACTTCATCATTCAGGCGGCTAAGCAGCTTTTAGAAGTTCTTCAATATCTGCATGGTCATCAACCACCGATTATCTATCGTGATCTAAAGCCTTCAAATATCATGTTGACACTGCAAAAAGAACTGATGTTAATTGACTTTGGGATCGCACGAAGCTACAAACACGGTATCTCTGAAGATACGGTTAAGCTGGGTACGGTTGGCTTCGCTGCACCTGAGCAATATGGAGGTGGACAGAGTCAGCCAGTATCTGATTTATATGGACTTGGAGCATTAATTCTCTATATGGCAACTGGAGGGCAATGTAGCCACTGGGAGTACGGAATGGAAGATCGGTTATATAACCATATGCCAGTTGGGATAATACCAATCGTAAGACGTTTGCTGCGGCATCATCCGGAGGAACGGTATCAGAATGCAGAAACAGTTCTAGAGGCGTTAGTTAAAGTGGAATCCGAAAGGGAGAGAGGAAGTGTTTTAGCAGTCTCACTACCGCTACCGCTTGAAAAGCGAAAATCGTTTGTTATTGCTTTGCTCGGTGTAGCTTCAGGTCTTGGAACAACACATACTTCTTTTGCGCTGAGTAGCTTTCTTGCACAGAAGGGGGCAACGGCTTGGGTTGATTGTTCACCCAATTCATCGGTTTATGACCGCATTCGCAACCTATTGTACACACAGATTACTCCTGTCCCATCTAAGGAGGAACAAGCTGCTTTTTCATGGAAAGGGGTGCATTATTGGAAACGTCCTATTCACGGAAAAATGGCTGATTTGCTGAGAGGGGATTATCAATTTGTAGTGTTGGATCTTGGCGTTGGGGAATATGAAGGGGCGCTTGCTGAGTTCAAATATAGCGATATGCCGATTCTAATTACTTCTGGTGCAGATTGGCGACTCGAAGATTTACTTCTGTGGATTAGGCGTAAGGGTTTACAGCCTGAGACGAATTGGAGGGTGGGGTTACCGCTAGCTGAACACTCGTCTGCACAACTGCTACAAGCGGCTATAGGTACAGATAAGGTTTTTGCACTACCTTTTCAGCAAGATCCATTCCAGCCTAAGGGGAAATTGATAGAAGTGATCAATGGAATGTTTGAGGAAGTATTAGATTTACCGAGTAAGGGGAAAGCCCGAAGTTTTTTTAAAAGAAAGGCTGAATGAAGCGGTTCTCTATGCTTCCTCTTTTCACTCAACTAACTTTTAGTTCAGTGTTGCATTAAAGTGTGTTAAAATATATATTTATACGTGTTTTGAAAAAAATAAGAAAGTATAAGTTTAAGTATAGACAGGAGCTTGCGGAGAATTTATGAGTTTACTTAGTGTAGAAGACGTTTCCCATAATTTTGGGGATCGGACGTTGTTTAAAAATGTTTCTTTCCGGTTGTTACCGGGTGAGCATGTGGGAATCGTAGGAGCAAATGGCGTAGGGAAATCGACGCTTATGAATATTTTGACAGGAAAACTGTTGAAGGATAGTGGAAAAGTAGAGTGGACGCCTCGCGTCCGTTATGGTTACTTGGATCAGCATACGATCTTAACGCCAGGGAAAACCATCCGTGATGTATTGAAGGACGCTTTCTTGCCGCTTTTAGAGCTGGAACAGGAAATGCTAACTATAACTGAAAAGATGGGCGACGCTTCTCCTGAAGAGTTAGAGATGTTACTTGAGCAAATGGGAGACATTCAGGAACAGCTGGACATCGGAGATTTTTATCTTATTGATGTAAAAGTGGAGGAAATGGCGAATGGCCTCGGCCTATCCGTTATTGGACTTGACCGTGATGTTGCTTCACTAAGTGGGGGTCAGCGCACAAAAGTTCTGCTCGCGAAGCTTCTGCTTGAGAAGCCGAATGTACTATTGCTGGATGAGCCTACTAACTATTTGGATGTTGAGCATATCGACTGGTTAACAAACTATTTGAAGCAATATCCATATGCATTTATATTGATTTCTCATGATACGGAATTCATGAATAAAGTCGTAAATGTGGTCTATCACCTTGAGTTCGGTAAACTTACTCGTTACACTGCGAACTACGAGAAATTCCTGAATATGGCCGAGATGAATAAAATCCAACACATTGATGCTTATGAGAAACAACAGGATTTTATTAAGAAACAAGAAGATTTCATACAGCGTAACAAAGCTCGTGCCTCCACATCTGGACGGGCGAAAAGCCGTGAGAAACAACTAGATCGTATGGATCGAATTGATCGTCCAGAAGAAGCTGCTAAGCCTACCTTTAAGTTTAAAGAGAGTCGTGCCAGCGGTAAAACAGTCTTCGAAGGCATTGATTTCGAGATCGGATATGATCGTCCGTTGTTACCTATGCTAAATATGACCATTGAGCGTGGAGAGAAGATCGCTATAACTGGTTGCAATGGTGTCGGTAAATCGACGCTCCTGAAGACTATTCTTGGCGTGATTCCTACGTATAGCGGTAAAACGTATCTAGGAGATTATCTGAACTCCGCGTATTTCCAACAAGAAGTGAAAGCAGCTAATCTTACACCTATTGAGGATGTCTGGAATGAATTTTCTAGTCTAACCCAGAATGAAGTGCGTGGACATCTAGCTCGCTGTGGCCTGAAAAATGAGCATATTACCCGACCGCTTAGCATGCTGAGTGGTGGTGAACAAGCTAAGGTCCGTCTTTGTAAACTGTTGATGCGTGAGAGCAACTGGGTTCTGTTCGATGAACCTACCAATCACCTTGATGTTATTGCCAAAGCTGAGCTGAAGCGGGCATTACAAGAATATAAAGGCACAGTTCTGCTCGTCTCCCATGAACCTGATTTCTATGAAGATTGGGTTACGAAAATTTGGGATGTTGAACAGTGGTCAGCAGTACAAGTATAGAATCATCATACTCCCGGGGAATAGCAGACGATCTGCTGTTCTCCGGTTTTTGGATATGGGGAGGGGGATCGAATGATCCATAATGATGGGCGTGAAGAACGTTATTCGCGGCAGGTCCGCTTTGCCCCATTTGGCGTAGAAGGACAAGAAGAGCTCGCGCAGTCTAGTGTATTAGTCGTTGGTGCAGGTGCGCTTGGTACGGGAATTGCAGAGACGTTGGTACGCTGCGGGGTCGGTAAAATTATTTTAGCTGACCGTGATTATGTAGAGTGGAGTAACCTTCAGAGGCAGCAGCTCTATACTGAGGCAGATGCCCAAGAACGTATACCTAAGGCTGCTGCTGCGCAGAGCAGACTTCAACAGATTAATTCTGAGGTCGTTATTGATGCTCACGTTATAGATGTTCGTGCCGAAGAGCTGGAAGGGCTCATTTCAGGGGTTGATCTGATCATGGATGGTACAGATAATTTTGATACTCGGCTCATCATTAATGATATGGCGCTTAAGCACGGTATTCCTTGGATCTATGGTGCATGTGTAGGCAGTTATGGAATAACATATACGATTTTGCCTGGGGAAACTCCATGTCTTCATTGTCTTCTAGGCACAGTACCATTAGGAGGTGATACCTGTGATACGGCAGGTATACTACCGCAGGCAGTCCAACTAGTTACGGCAAATGCAACGGCAGAGGCGTTGAAACTACTAGGTAAGCGTAAAGCTCAATTAAGAAACAAACTGTTAACGTTTGATGTGTGGCGGAATGAATACCATGAAATTGGAGTAAAAGCTGCCAAAAAGAAAAACTGCCCTTCTTGTGGGAGTCATCCGATCTATCCCTATCTAATGGCAGCGAATACCGGACGAGGCGATGTTCTATGTGGGAGGGATACAGTGCAAATTCGCCCTGCGCGACCACAGAAGCTTAATTTGCAGGAAACTGCGGATCGGTTGTCTCGTTTAGGAAGTGGAAGCGTGGACAGCAACGCTTATCTGGTTTCTTTTATAGAAGGACCTTATCGGTTAGTTATTTTTGCTGATGGTAGAGCGTTGATTCATGGGACAAAAGATATTGCTGCTGCTCGAAGCTTTTATCATCGATATTTTGGATAAAGAAGCTGTAAATAGGTGTTGAGGCCATTTCTCAGGAATGGTCTTTTTGTTTTCCGGGAATTCTATATGTACCGCTGTGATGCTGGTGCAGGTCATATGGATATGGGGGGACTTTGTGATTGAACAAATAATATGGTATATGGCTGATAGCAGTAGTAGAGAAGAAGATCGAGCCGTTATAGAAAGTGTGCTACAAGATATTGGACTTGAAGCAACAAAAAGCGAAGATCCCGAGGATCTCCGCTTATCCATATCAAAAGTAGAACCGGTACTGCTGCTTGCTGAGTTATGCGAGGTGGGGACTTGGGAAGGCTGGGACATAATTTCCGCTGTAAGAGCTGAGGGGATGATACTACCGGTAATGGTGATTTCCGGTGAACAATCTGAATCGGGAACTGGGGCAGTTTCGGCGTTCTCAGCCGGGGGTAATGAATATATGACAAAGCCTTTACATACCGGTGAATTCAAACACAGAATTCTAAATTTGTTAACCCTTACTGGACGGCGTCGAAATTTAAACCAAATACTGAGAGTCGATGGTTTAATGCTCGATCCCAGCCGCAGGTTTGTAAGTCGCGACGGGATCGAGTTAAAAATGACGCCCAAAGAATTTGATCTATTGTATTATCTCGCTGCGAACCAAGGAATGATATGCTCCCGCATCGAGATACTTAAGGAAGTATGGGGTTACCAATTTCACGCAGATACCAATGTTGTAGATGTTTACATTAGACATATCCGTTTGAAAATGGATAAAGGACACCGGAACAAGTTAATTCACACTGTTCGCGGAACAGGATATGTAATGAGGGCGCCCGAAGGCGGCACCACATCCTGAGACTAGTTCTCTCTTATAGTTATGACTCTACCACAGAGCGATTGTTTACAGTACGCGGCGAGCCTTTAAATATGTTTTTTTCCAATTACCGGAGTTAAGATCGGAAATCGTAACACCTGGTTTACCGTAAGTGTGCAGAATTTTGCCATTGCCTGCATAAACAGCAACGTGAGTTACATTTTTACCGTTTGCTCTGCTACCGCTGGAGAAAAATACTAGATCACCTACACGAAGATCAGCTTTTGATACAGCTGTGCCTACTTTGGATTGATCTACGGATGTACGAGGCAATGTTACATTATATTGTTTAAAGATGTATTTTGTAAAAGAAGAGCAATCAAAAACTTTAGTAGTAGAAGTGGATGCACCGAACTTGTAAGGCACGCCCATATATTTCTTCCCTAAATTCACTACACTTTGACCTTTAGACACGGTAGCTGCTTCAACTTTCGTTGCGCCTACGCCTGTTGCCATCATTGTACCTAAGCCCATTGTAGTAACCATTCCTATAACAATCGCTTTTTTAATCCATTGTTGTTTATTCATGTTGTAGTACCTCCAAGGTGTTAGTCTTTGTTGTTGAATTTGTTTGTCTTGCTTGCCTGATTCGTAGTATAGCAGGTTATCTATTACATAAAAATTGGTAGAGGTGCAATAAAGTGAGGCTGGGCATGGGTTGTAAGCGTTTTATTAAAAATTCATTAAAAGTTACAAAAAATTAATAATTTGATATATTGGGATCATAAAAAAGCCGAAAAACCCTTGGTACTAAAGAGTTTTCACGGCTTTTTCGAATTTGAGATAAAAGTTACAATGATGTTTCTAAACTATAAAAAAGTAGCATTTTTACGTTAATTATGTTCCCTATGTATCTAGTCTTTACTCTGAATGATCAGCAGCAATCCACTTCGAATGTTAACCGTTCCTGAGGACGAAATCAGTTTGTTACTCACACCAAGTGATTGTCCAAGCTTCAGGGTAGCGTCAGTTAATGGATATTGAAACCCTTCTAAGGTAATACCTGATACTTCTGGGGTTAAAGGCAGTAAAGAAACGTACGTGTAGCCTAAATCGTTGATCACTACCTTGGAACCTGTAAGGGTTATATAGTTATGAGTGTCCATGACGTAGCAGTTGATTTGACGTTGCAGAGCTCTTGTCATCATTTGAATGCTAGCCAGGGAATGGTCAATACGAGTACCGGTAACACCTAATAGTAGAATCGACTCCGGTTGCAGATCCATCGCAATATCGAGCGCCATCTCGCTATCTGTCAAATCCTTGTTCACGGCATCACAGGTAATGGTCTTCTTACTTTTCTTTTCAATATTTTGAAGTGCCTCAGGTGAAACAGAATCAAAATCACCTACTGCTATATCTGGTGTATATCCGTGCGAAATGAGAAACAATGCTCCTTCATCCGCACCGATAATAAAATCATCTTCATCTAATAGATCGAAATAATCAGGAGATAATGCTCCACCGGCAAAAATAACGACTCGTTTGGATGACATAACATCCATTCCTCCTCTTAAACCTCTTGTTGAGTATCCTGTCCAGTATAATGCAGATCGAAAGGTTGCACAATTGACCTCGAGAACGCTAAAATGATAGTGTGCGATCTTTTGAGTATAAATTCACATATAATTAGGTTTAACAACTGGGAGGTGAAGGAAATCGTAAGCGTACTGTTTGTATGTCTGGGTAATATTTGTCGGTCACCAATGGCAGAGGCTGTTCTGCGGCATAAGATTAATGAACGAGAACTATCTGATAAGATTCTTGTAGACTCAGCGGGAACTGGAGATTGGCATATTGGCAAGGAACCACATGAAGGAACAAGACATATTCTTGATCAGCACAGCATCAGCTATGAGAATATGATGGCGCGTCTAGTTAGCAGCGAAGACTTCCAAAAGTTTGATTACATCATCTGCATGGACAAGTCTAATGGAGAGAATGTTCGAAAGGTTTCAGGCGGGGAAGACGCCAAACTAATGTTCTTCATGGATTTATTGCCTGAGGAGGAACTGCGCGAAGTGCCCGATCCTTACTATACAGGTAATTTTGAGCAGGTATATGACTTGATTAACGCGGGCTGTGACATCTTGCTGGAAAGAATGATAAGAGAAAAGCTGTAACCTCTTTGGATTACAGCTCTCTTTGTATGTTTTATATTGTAAATCGAGTAAAGTTGCTGGATTATACTGTAAGCGCCATCAAGTAATCTACATACTGTTCTTTAGATGTTCACTATTTACAACTATCAATAGGTCTTTATGTGTTTAAAAAATAGAGTAGAGATTCTGGGAGTTCTTTCTGCCAGAAGCCCCAGAGATGGCGTCCGTCTTTCTCTCGGTAGGATACGGTTGCTCCACGTGATTCAAGCAATGTTTTTGTTTCTCGATTCATCTGAACAAAATCATAAATACCAGTATCCGTTTTGTAGTCGGTCTCCTGCAGACCAACGACCATATTAATGTTGAGCCAGGATAGATCCTCTTCCTCAGCCAGCATGTCGCGGGATTCAGGATAGAATGCACCTGAAAGGCTGATGATACGGGTAAAGATCGCTGGATAAGCAAGGGCAAGATGGAGTGATACACTGCCCCCAAGGGAGTCGCCAGCTAAGATACGTTCGTCCGGCGTACGGCGTACAGGATATTTTTGTTCAATGAAGGGAATAATCTCTTCGGAAAAGCAAGATAAGTACTGTTTGAATCGGTTGCCAAAAGGAGCATATTCTTGGGTTCGCACCGCGACGTCTACTTCGACACCAACAATGATGAAGGGCTCCACGTCCTCTTCTATTATAAGACGTCCAGCAAGTGTAGCAATGCGGCCAAAGTTAAAGAATTCTTCACCGTCTTGGCAGTACACCACTGGGTAGCTTAAAACTTCGTTGTAGCCGGGAGGGAGGTAGATGCGTAACTTGCGTTCCTCCTGCAGATGTTCACTCCAAAGCGTTTCTTTTACAATTGTGCGTTTCAGAAAAACAGAATCGCTCATAGTTGCCACGTCACCTTTCTTGTCGAATTTTGCAATACACACGGATTTGCTCTAAAATGAATAGCTGAGTAACTGTGTGATTAATCATTTACTTGTTCCAAAAGCTTTAAACTGTTATATAAAAATAAATCACCTGTTATACATACAAAATTTAAAGGAATATAAATTTTATAAGTATTTCTTTGACGAAAGTAACCAAACAGGTGTATAATAATATTATAACAGAGGCAGCTGATATTCAAATTTTTTTATTGAGGTGAAGATAATGAGTAAAGTTCCTTATGAAGTGTATACAGAGGACGTCGAGGCTCTAACGGTACTTTCCCCGGATGGAGAAATTATCAACAAGGATAAAATGCCTGATTTAACCGACGATCAACTGAAAGAAATTATGTATCGTATGGTATTTACCCGTACTTGGGATGATCGTGCAGTAAATCTTGGCCGTCAAGGCCGTCTTGGTTTCTACGCACCGGTATCCGGTCAAGAAGCTACTATGATTGGTAGCGAGTACGCTTTGGAGAAAGAAGACTTCTTATGCCCAGGCTACCGTGATATTCCGCAGCTAGTATGGCACGGACTTCCATTGTACCAAGCATTCTTATATTCCCGTGGACACCAGCATGGTGGAGCGATTCCTGATGGCGTTAATGTATTGATGCCACAAATCATCATCGGCGCGCAAATCCTGCACGCTACAGGAATTGCAATGGGCTTTAAATTGAAAAAACAAAAGAGTGTTGCAATTACTTACACTGGTGATGGTGGTTCTTCAGAAGGCGACTTCTATGAAGGCTTGAACTTTGCTGGTCGCTTTAAACTGCCTGTTATCTTCTTTGTTCAAAACAATGGTTATGCGATTACGACTCCGTTCGCAAAACAAACAGCTTCCAAGTCGATCGCTCACAAAGCGGTTGCAGCTGGTATTCCAGGAATTAAAGTTGACGGCATGGACATCTTTGCAGTAATCAGTGCTGTTCGTGACGCTGCTGAGCGTGCACGTAATGGCGAAGGTGCTACATTGATCGAAGCTGTAACTTACCGTTTCCGTCCACACTCCCTTTCTGACGATGCAAGTAAATATCGTTCGAAAGAAGAAGAGGGACAATGGAGTGAAAAGGATCCAATCAACCGTCTTGCCAAGTATTTGGAGAAGAAAGGTCTTTGGACTGAAGAAGATACGCTGCGCGTGAAAGATGAAGCGAAAGCTACAGTTAACGAGCAGATCAAAAAAGCTGAACAAACCGAAAAAATGACAATACCTGGCTTGATCGACAGCATGTTCGAAGTAACACCTAAACATCTGGAAGAGCAAAAAGCCGATTTTGAATAAGGGGGATATCAGGCAATGGCACAAATGAATATGAAAGAAGCGATTCGCGACGCGATGCGCGTTGAACTGAATCGTGACCCTAACGTTCTTATCTTCGGAGAGGATGTTGGTAATGTAGGTGGCGTTTTCCGTGTAACAGAAGGTCTGCAAAAAGAATTTGGCGAAGATCGTATTTTTGATACTCCACTAGCTGAGTCCGCTATCGGTGGTCTGGCATTTGGTCTTGGTGTACAAGGCTTCCGCCCGATTGCTGAAATTCAATTCGTAGGTTTTATCTTTGAAGCACTGGATCAGATCGTTGTTCAAGCGGCACGTCTGCGCTGGCGTTCTGGCGGTAAATATAATGCTCCAATCGTATTCCGTACTCCTTTTGGTGGCGGGGTTAAAGCTGCTGAGCTTCACACAGATTCACTTGAAGGTTTGATTGCGCAAAGCCCGGGTATTAAAGTAGTAATTCCTTCAAACCCATATGATGCTAAGGGACTTCTAATCGCGTCTATCCGCGACAATGACCCTGTATTCTTCATGGAGCATTTGAACCTTTACCATGCTTTCCGTGCTGAAGTACCAGAAGGTGAATACACTGTTGAACTTGGCAAAGCAAACGTAGTGCGTGAAGGTACAGACGTATCGATCATTACTTACGGGCTGATGGTACATACAGCTACCAAAGCAGCCGAGCAACTCGAAAAAGAAGGCGTTAACGTTGAAATTATCGACCTTCGTACTGTAAGTCCAATCGACATCGACACTATCGTAGCGTCTGTGAAGAAGACTAATCGTGCAATCGTAGTACAAGAAGCTCAAAAGAGCTCCGGTGTGGCTGCTGAAGTTATTGCACAAATCAACGAAAAAGCTCTGCTGCACTTGGAAGCACCGGTTCTGCGTATCGCAGGTCCTGACACCGTGTATCCATTCGCACAAATTGAAGATACATGGCTTCCAAACCCTGCGCGTATTATTGCAGGCGTGAAGAAAGTTTTGGATTTCTAAAATATTTCCTATGAGAAACGGTTGTCATCCCTAAAGGATGACAACGTCGTTTCTTCTTCTCTAATCATAAGGTCAGTCCCAATTTCACAAGGAGGTTTTCAAAGTGGCAAAGTTTGAATACCGATTCCCTGAACTAGGTGAAGGTTTGCATGAAGGTGAAATCATCAAAATGCATATCAAAGCCGGTGACAAGGTAACGGATGATGATATCGTAATGGAAGTTCAAAATGACAAGGCGGTAGTTGAGGTGCCTTGTCCAGTGAACGGTACTGTGTTGGAAGTTTTGACTAAAGATGGTCAAGTATGCCGTGTTGGCGAAGTTGTAGCGATTATCGAAGCTGAGGGCGACGTTCCTGAGCAAGAAGGTCATGCTGCTGAAGAAGCTCCGGCTCCAACTCCAGCTGCTGCTCCTGCATCTTCGAATGCTAAATCAGCAAATTTTGAGTATCGTTTCCCAGAACTAGGTGAAGGTCTGCATGAAGGTGAAATCATCAAAATGCATATCAAAGCCGGTGACAAAGTAACCGATGATGATATCATCATGGAGGTTCAAAATGACAAGGCTGTTGTTGAAGTTCCTTGTCCAGTGAATGGTACTGTGTTGGAAGTTCTGACTAAAGATGGTCAAGTATGCCGCGTTGGCGATGTTGTAGCTATCATTGCAGCAGAAGGTGACGTTCCTGAACAAGCAGGTCATGCCTCTGCTGAAGCTGATGCAGCACAAGGAAGTGCAAATACTACTTCTTCCCCTGCAGCAACTAGCCCATCTGATGCTAAACAAGGCGGATCTGCAAGTGTGACACCAGCTCCTGACCGCGATGTATTGGCTACACCAAGCGTTCGCAAATTTGCTCGTGAGCAAAAAGTCGATATTTCCAAAGTGAACGGAACTGGAAAAGGCGGCAAAATCACACGTGAAGATGTAGAAGCATTCTTGAAGGGTGGTTCAGCACCTGCTGCAGCACCTGCAGCAGCGGCTACTGAAGCTCCTAAGGCTGCTAAGACCGAAGCTAAAGCAACATCTGCAGCAGCAAGCGGTAATGTAAGTCTTGAAGAAGAACGTGTACCATACAAGGGCATTCGTAAAGCGATCGCTAACGCAATGGTTAAATCTGCTTACACTGCACCACACGTTACCATTATGGACGAAGTAGATGTTACTGAACTGGTAGCATTCCGTACACGTATGAAACCTATCGCTGAGAAAAAAGGCGTTAAGGTTACTTACCTTCCGTTCATTGTTAAAGCTTTGGTTGCGGCTTCCCGTCAATTCCCAGCGCTCAACGCTATGATTGATGAAGAAGCAGGCGAAATCGTCTACAAGAAATACTACAATATCGGTATCGCTACTGATACTCCTAACGGTCTGATCGTTCCAGTTATCAAAGACGCTGATCGTAAGAGCATTTGGATGATCGCTAGCAGCATCACTGACCTTGCTGTTCGTGGTCGTGACGGTAAATTGTCTGCTAACGAAATGAAGGGTAGCACGATCTCCATCAGTAACATTGGTTCTGCTGGCGGCATGTTCTTTACTCCAATCATTAACTTCCCTGAAGTGGCTATCCTCGGAACTGGCCGTATCAGTGAAAAAGCAGTTGTGAAAAATGGTGAAATCGTAGTTGCTCCTGTAATGGCGTTGTCACTCAGCTTTGACCACCGTATTATCGATGGTGCGACTGCTCAAAACTTTATGAACTACATTAAATCGCTGCTCAATAATCCTGAGCTGCTGGTTATGGAGGTATAATTATGGTAGTAGGAGACGCTTCTCTAGATATTGACACATTGGTCATTGGTGCAGGTCCTGGTGGGTATGTAGCGGCAATTCGTGCCGCTCAGCTCGGCCAAAAAGTCCTCATCGTGGATAAATCGGAACTCGGCGGTGTATGTTTGAACCGCGGATGTATCCCTTCTAAAGCACTGATTGCAGCAGCACATCAGTTCGAATCTGCTAAGCATGGTGAAGTTTTCGGTGTTACAGCTGAGAACGTTAAAGTGGATTTTGCCAAAACTCAAGAGTTCAAAAACGGCGTAGTTAAGAAAATGACTAGCGGCGTGACTAGCTTGATGAAGGGTAACAAAATTGAAGTATTTAACGGCGAATGCATGTTTATCAGCGACACAGAAGCACGTGTGTTCAATGATCATGAATCCCCACGTTATCGCTTCAAACACTGTATCATTGCTACAGGTTCCCGTCCGATTGAATTGAAACCTTTCCCATTCGGTGGACGCATTTTGTCTTCGACTGAAGCTCTGGAACTTCCAGAAATTCCGAAGAGCATGATTGTAATCGGTGGTGGATACATCGGCGCTGAACTTGGCCAAATGTACTCCAAATTCGGTACTAAAGTAACCATCATTGAAGGTTTGGATACTGTACTTCCAGGCTTCGATAAAGATATGACTCGTTTGGTTGCGAAGAACATGGCTAAAACTGGCATCGAAATCGTAACTAACGCTAAAGCTGAAAGTGCTGTACAGAACGACAAGGAAGTTACTGTGAAGTATTCTGTTGGTGGCGAATCCAAAGAAGTAACTGCGGATTACTTGCTTGTTACTGTAGGCCGTCGTCCTAACACTGACGGTGAACTTGGACTAGACCTGATTGGTCTTGAGCTCGAAGAGCGTGGATTGATCAAAGTCGATCACCAAGGTCGCACTAGCATTCCTAACATCTTCGCTATCGGCGACGTTGTTCCAGGTCTGGCGTTGGCTCACAAAGCTTCTTATGAAGGTAAGATTGCCGCAGAAGCGATTGCAGGACTTACATCTGTTGTTGACTACAAAGTCATCCCAGCAGTTGTGTTTACAGATCCTGAGTGCTCAAGCGTTGGTTTGACTGAGAAAGAAGCGAAAGACAAAGGCTACAAAGTGAAAGCTGGTAAGTTCCCATTTGCAGGGAATGGCCGTGCCGTATCTTTGAACAGCCCAGAAGGTTTCATCAAAATTGTTGCTAACTCCGAGAACAATCTTGTGCTTGGTGCACAAATCGTTGGTATCGAAGCTTCTAACTTGATCGCTGAACTTGGTTTGGCTATCGAAATGGGCGCAACACTTGAAGATATCGCTTTGACTATTCATGCGCATCCAACCCTTGGCGAAATCGTCATGGAAGCTGCTGAATTGGTTGAAGGTCACCCTATTCACGTAATGAAATAATTTCTTTACCCAATTGCTCTAGCAGGCACTGAAAGGCGGAACGCATTTGCGTTTCGCCTTTTTGAGTTTTCCACTTTTTTGAAAATAGATATAATGGAAGGAGATGAAACAAATTGATCGAATACTCTATAAAATCATTCATCCGTATTTTAAAAACTTATATAGGGAGGACAAATGATGAAACCCAATAAGTTAAAGCCTGGTGATGAGTTGCGGATCATCTCACCTGCCAGAAGTCTGTCATTAATCGCTGCTGAACAAAGGAAAATTGCCAAAGAACAGCTGCAAAAATTAGGTTTTCGGATATCATTTTCCGTAAATTCCTTTGAGAAGGATGATTTTGTCTCCTCATCGATCGATTCTAGAATAGAGGATTTGCACGAAGCTTTTTTAGATCCGAATGTTAAAGGGATTCTTACGACCATTGGAGGCTTTAATAGCAATCAGCTGCTACGTTATATCGACTATTCCCTCATTGCTGAGCATCCTAAACGATTATGCGGGTATTCGGATATTACGGCTTTAAGTAATGCGATCTATGCTAAAACAGGATTAGTTACATATTCCGGACCACATTTTTCTAGCTTCGCAATGCTTCACGACAATGAATATACAACCGAATATTTCCGTAAGCTGATGATGGACAACAAAGAAATAGTGGTGAGGCCTTCGAAGCATTGGAGTGATGATGAGTGGTATCTGGATCAGGAGAACCGTGTATTTATCAGAAATGAGGGCCCATTCATTATCAATGATGGGGAAGCAAAGGGGACAATTATCGGTGGGAACCTTTGTACATTAAATCTTTTGCAGGGAACGGAGTATATGCCAAGTTTAAAAAATTCGATATTATTTGTAGAGGATGATTATGAATCATCGCCTGCAACGTTTGATAGGGATTTACAATCGCTGATTCATCAACCGGATTTTCAGCATGTTAAAGGATTGGTTATTGGAAGATTCCAACAAGGATCACGCATGACTAAAGAACTGTTGATCAAAATCATAACTTCGAAAGAAGAGCTATCAGACATTCCTGTCATTGCAGACGTGGACTTTGGACATACATCCCCTATGATTACTTTCCCTGTAGGTGGACAAGCCTCACTTCGTGCTTATGGGGTTAGAGTAGAGTTAAGGATATCGGAGTAGTGAACTCCCCAGATTATTAAATAAATTTAAAAAATATCTTACCTTCTACAAAAATCGGATTTTTCAGATATAATATATGAGGTGAAATATTACGGAGGTGCAGTAAATTGAATAATGAGTTAGAACAAACCTATTTGAATTTTTTACAATATATTTTAGATCATGGTGTAAAAAAAGAAGATCGTACCGGAACAGGTACAATTAGTGTATTTGGTTATCAAATGCGATTTGATTTATCCAAAGGCTTCCCATTATTTACAACAAAACGGACACCGTTCCGTTTAATCGCAAGTGAATTATTATGGTTTATTAAAGGCGACACAAACATCCGTTATTTATTGAAAAATAATAATCATATTTGGGATGAATGGGCTTTCAAAAGATGGGTTGAATCAGACGAATATGCAGGTCCAGATATGACGGATTTCGGGAATCGTTGTTTAATTGATGAAGAATTCAATCAAGTTTATCAAGCAGAGATGAAAGCATTTTGTGATCGTGTCTTAGAAGATGATGCGTTCGCAGCGAAGCATGGTGACCTAGGGAATGTTTATGGTAAGCAGTGGCGAAATTGGACATCTTCTACGGGTGAATCCATTGACCAATTACAAGATGTAATTCATCAGATCAAAACAAATCCTGATTCTCGTCGTTTAATTGTAAGCGCATGGAACCCGGAAGATGTTATAAATGCTGGGGCAAAAGGAAGTAAAGCAGCGTTACCCCCTTGCCACGTTATGTTCCAGTTCTATGTTGCCAATGGTAAATTAAGCTGTCACTTGCTGCAGCGCAGCGCTGATTCTTTTCTTGGCGCTAACTTCAATATCCCGTCTTACTCATTACTTACACATTTAATAGCACATGAATGTGGTCTAGAAGTAGGTGAGTTTGTATATAGCATTAGTGATGCACATATCTATTCAAACCATGTTGATCAAGTAAAAGAGCAATTATCAAGAGACTTAAGACCATTGCCTACATTGGTCATTCATTCAAATCAGAAATCACTTTTTGATATCGAGCTGGAAGACCTTATCATTGAAGGGTACAACCCGCATCCTTCGATAAAAGCGCCGATCGCTGTGTAAATGAATTGTTATCAAGATTTTTTGATCTTAATAAGTAGGAAGGAGCGTGTTTCATGAGTATTAGCTTAATATGGGCAATGGGCACCAATCATGTTATTGGAAAAGATAACGATATGCCTTGGCATTTACCGCTGGATTTCGCTTATTTCAAAGCGGAAACACTGGGGAAGAGAATGCTTATGGGCCGCAAAACGTGGGATTCACTCGGAGGGAAGCCTCTAAAGGGCAGAACAAGCTTAATTATGACTAGAGATACTGGTTATTCTCCTGAAGGTGCAGAGGTTGTACACACGCTTGAGGAAGCTCTCAGCGAGGGTAGAAAAGGCGATGAGCTGATGGTGATCGGCGGTGCGGAAATTTATAAGCTGATGTTGCCATATGCTGACAAGCTGATGTTAACACAAATTGAACAGGATTTTGAAGGGAATACCCGGTTTCCTGATATTGACTGGAGTCTGTGGAAAGAGGTTTCAAATAAGAAGGGAATTCGTGATGAAAAGAATCCGTATGATTACCGTTTTCTTGTTTATGAACGTACGGAATAGCAATAAAACGTTTTCTCTGACATAACATGTGAAATAGTACAAAAAATCAGTAGATTAATCCATTACTGTGCAAAAGTAATGAGTGCTACTATAATTAAAATTAGAAATGATAATCTACAGGTATAGAATGTGCAGGTACTTCATTGCGCTGCTCACAACCATAAGAAGCCGCAATATGCTACAATGTACTATACTTCAACACGAAGAGAACGGATGGGGGAAACGTAAACATGTCTACACCTACAGGTTTTATGGAGTATAAACGGCAGCTCCCAGGTGATCGGGATCCTGAACAGCGGGTAAAAGACTGGGAGGAGTTCCACCATCATTTATCCGAGGACGAGCTTCAGACACAAGGAGCGCGCTGCATGGATTGCGGAACGCCTTATTGTCATACAGGAATTGATATGGCTGGTGGAACCTCGGGTTGTCCAGTTCATAATCTAATTCCCGAGTGGAATAATTTGGTGTACCGCGGACTCTGGAAAGAAGCACTGGAACGTCTGCATAAGACGAATAATTTCCCTGAGTTTACTGGAAGCATTTGTCCTGCCCCTTGCGAAGGCTCTTGCACAGTGGGTCTAATTGGACAGCCGGTGACCATTAAGACCATTGAGCTAGCTATTATTGATAAGGGCTTTGAAGAAGGCTGGGTTGTACCTAATCCTCCAGAGAAACGTACAGGCAAAAAGATTGCAATCGTAGGCTCTGGACCTGCTGGACTAGCAGCAGCAGCTCAACTAAATAAGGCTGGACATACTGTAACTGTATTTGAACGCAGTGACCGCATCGGCGGACTGCTGACATATGGCATTCCCACTATGAAACTCGATAAGAGAGTTGTACAACGTCGTGTAGATTTATTAGCTGCAGAGGGCATTAATTTTGTGGTGAATACAGAGATTGGTAAGGATATTCCTGCTCAACAGCTAGTGGATGAGTATGATGCGGTTGTTCTGTGTGGTGGGGCTACAAAGGCACGTCGGTTTAACGTTGAAGGCAGTGAGCTTAAGGGTGTTATGTACGCCATGGATTATTTAAATGGTACAATTAAGAGCTATCTAAATTCCAATCTTGAAGACGGCAACTATGTATCTGCAGAAGGTAAAGACGTGATCGTCTTGGGTGGCGGTGATACTGGTTCTGACTGTGTTGCTACAGCACTTCGTCATGGCTGCAGCAGCATCACTCAATTTGGTACACATGAAAAAGCACCTCTTCAGCGTGATCCGATTGCTAATCCATGGCCTCAATTCCCGAATGTATACAGCCTGGATTACGCGCAAGAAGAAGCTAAAGCCATTTTTGGAGATGATCCGCGTGAATTTTCTATCATGACTACTAAATTTGTTGGGGATGAAGAGGGCAACTTGAAAGAGCTTCACACCGTACAGATCCGCCGGATCGTAGATGAGACAGGTCGTAAGATCTATCAACCTGTTCCGGGCACTGAAGCTGTATATCCTGCTCAACTCGCTCTGATTGCCATTGGTTTTGATGGTCCTGAACAAGATATTATTCAACAGCTTGATCTTGAAACAGATCGTCGTTCCAATGTGAAAGCACGTTATGGTAAATTCAATACGAACATAGATAAAGTATTTGCTGCTGGCGATATGCGCCGTGGTCAAAGCTTGGTCGTTTGGGCCATCAATGAAGGACGCGAAGCTGCGCGTGAAGTGGATAAATACTTGATGGGTTCAACTGTTCTTGTTTAGGAATTAGGATTTAATACAATATTTAAATGATAAAAGCATTGACCAAGGATCTACGATTCAAAAAGCGTTAGAACAGAGAGGGAACCCACCGGGTGAAAGGTTCCTCGAACACGTGTGAATGGTATCCTGCCTTGGTAGCTGTAGCGGTAGTATTTTCTTACCCGCTGCCGGAATCGACCGTTATCCGATTTGAGAATTGCCATATTCAAAAGAATTGTATGTTGAGCTGGCAGTTGAATAAGGGTGGTATCACGACACATTCGTCCCTGACGAATGTGTCTTTTTGCATTTAAAGAGATAATTTATGGGGAGGGTATTAAGATGCGACAGAGCAATTTATTATTAACAACACTGCGTGAGGTGCCTTCGGAGGCGGAGACCATTAGTCATCAGTTACTGCTGCGTGCAGGATATATCCGCCAATTAGCTGCTGGAGTGTATACCTATTTACCACTTGGTCGGCGGGTTCTGCGGAAGATAGAAGCGATTGTAAGGGAAGAGATGGATCATTCCGGAACCCAGGAGATTTTAATGCCATCCATGCAGCCTGCAGAACTTTGGAAGGAATCAGAACGTTATGATGTTTATGGGAAGGAATTGATGACTTTTAAGGATCGCCATGAGCGGGAATTCATTCTCGGTCCAACGCATGAAGAAGCAGTAACCTCACTTGTGCGGAATGAGATTAGCTCCTATCGTAAGCTTCCTGTTACCGTTTATCAAATTCAGACTAAGTTTCGAGATGAACGGCGACCACGTTCTGGATTGCTAAGAGGAAGAGAGTTCTTGATGAAGGATGCGTACTCTTTTGACATCAGCACAGAAGGACTCGATAAATCATACCTCCAAATGTTCGATGCATATCACCGATTATTTACTCGCTGTGGACTGAAGTTTAGAGCAGTTCTTGCAGATTCTGGTGCGATTGGCGGAGAAGGGGGCAGCCATGAATTTATGGCACTGGCTAATATCGGGGAGGATACGATTGCAGTATGTTCCTCTTGCGATTATGCGGCCAATCTGGAGCAGGCAGAAGCCGTACAGCCTATAAAGAAAGCATTAAACTTTGAATTACCCGAAATAGAGAAATTCCACACCCCAGATATCCGCACTATAAATCAATTAGAGCAGGAGCTGGAGATCCAGCCCGAGCAGATTATGAAAACATTGATCTATGAAGGAAACGGACAATTCTTTGCTGTAGTGGTTCGAGGAGATCATGAAGTCAATGAGATAAAAGTAAGTAAATATATCGGTGCGGCGGAGATTGCACTTGCTGACTATGATGCTGTGAAATCCTTAACGGGAGTAGAGAGTGGGTTTGTAGGGCCTGTGGGACTGCAAATAACTGTACTCGTTGATGCAGTAGTAACAGAAATGATTCAAGGGACGACGGGGGCGGGAGAAAAAGATTACCATTTCCGAAATGTTGTACCTGGAAGAGATTTTGGGCTTGAACATGTGGGGGATTTTCGTAATGTAGCAGAAGGAGAAGCTTGTCCACACTGCGAGAATGGTGTTCTGCATTTCCAACAAGGAATAGAAGTTGGGCATGTATTTAAACTAGGAACCAGATACAGTGAGAAGCTTAGAGCTACCTTTTTAGACCGTTCTGGCAAGAGTCAGCCTATGATCATGGGGTGTTATGGAATTGGGATCTCACGGCTATTGTCCGCGATAGTAGAACAGAATCATGATGATCAAGGAATAATGTGGCCAGTTGCATTAGCACCTTATCAGGTTCATATTTTGATGATATCCATAAAGGACTTGGAGCAACTGGCAGTTGCAGAGGAGCTGTATTTTCAGCTTACTAAACTCGGTATTGAGACGCTGCTGGATGATAGGGATGAACGTGCTGGCGTTAAATTTAAGGATTCAAGCTTGATTGGTATACCCGTAACGCTAGTGGTCGGTAAAGAAGCTGCACAAGGTAGGGTGGAGTATCTAGAAAGAGCCTCTGCGGGTAAAGAGGTCTTAGAAATGATCGAAGCCCTTTCTCGTATTCAAGAATTCTTTTCGCAGCAGGTATAATTTCTACAACTCATATCGAAAGCCAATGTTCAGGGCGGGTGAGTGCTGGCGGTAATTTAGTGAGATCATCGCCTTTCGCCGCATTAATCTGCCCCTGAGTTAGAAAAATACTCTCTGATAGATCTGCGCCCCTAAGGTCAGTGTCACGGAAATCTGCACCAATAAGATCTGCATCTCTAAGATCAGCACCTTTAAGGTCAGCGGCAATCAAATAGGCTCCCCTCAGGTTGGCGCCCCTGAGATCTGCATTTTTAAGATTTGCGCCGACAAGGTCAGCGCCACGGCTGAAAGTTCTCGATGCTTTTTTTAGTTTACGACGAGCCTCAGTACGGACAAGTTCACTGACTTGCAACAGCAACAGATTAATCTTTGCTCGATGAGCGTCAACATTCACCTTCTGTAGAGAATCAGGGTTAAGTGAAGTTAGTTGTTCCGTCTCATCGAGTGCTGTTTGCAGCTCAACATGTATTGAATGGGTTATATCTAAGTTCAATGATTCATTTAAGTACCATAGCAATTCGTGCAAATGCCACATGGCCGGAAATACCTCGAACATTTGCTTCGCAGTTTTTGGATTCTTCCGCCAGTCCTCACCAGTATAAGTGACCTGAGAGAGCTTTTGCCCAGCCCCAAAACAGTCATATACAGTACAACCACGAAATCCAAGCGCTCTTAAATCTGTATGTACACCACAGCGAAAGTCCGATTGTAGGTTTTGGCACGGCTGGCCAGCTGCTTTATCCATAGCAAAATCCACTGAAGCTGAAAAAGGTAGTGCGGAACAGCACAAACCGAAGCAGCGCTCACATTCTGCTTTCAGATAGTGACCGTCTCTGTCCGTATAAGGTTCTGTAAATTTGTTGTTTTCAGACACGTTTTGATTCCTCCGATATATAAAACTCGTTTACCAAACTATTCTAATTCATAGAAAAGACTAAGGGAAGTCTGAATTTTTCCAATGCCTACTAACCAATCCATTAAAAAAATCCGAGGTTAATGTTATAATAGAATACTGGACGCATTTTGGACTTAAGAACGAAAAGGTAAGGAGCGATTGTTTTTGAAGACACTCATTATTGCGGAGAAACCGGATATGGGGCGGAATATCGCCGCCGCAATAGAACCAAAGGCCAAAAATTACCGTTCCTATCTTGAAGGGGAGCAGTACATTATTACATGGGCTATAGGGCATTTAATCGGTTTGGCCGAGCCGGATGCTTATGATGTTAAATACAAAAAGTGGAACATTAATGATCTGCCCATTATTCCAGACCAGTTCAAACTGGTTCCTAATGCGCGGACAATCGACCAGCTCAAGGTCATTGGAGATCTTGCGAAACGTAGTGATCTTCTAGTGAATTCATGCGATGCCGGGCGAGAAGGGCAGCATATCTTTTCACTCATTCAACGGCATTTGAAGCTGGAGCATCCTGTGAAGCGGCTATGGATCTCAGATTTGACGCCAGAAACCATTCGCAAAGGATTTCAGGAGCTGAAGGATGGATCGGAGTACGAGAATTTAACCAAAGCTGCAAAGGCACGCAGTGAAGCCGATTGGCTCATAGGAATGAATGGATCACGTGCCTTTACTACAAAACATAATGTGCTGCTGTCCGTGGGCAGAGTTCAAACTCCCGTGCTCGCGTTGATTTACGACCGTCAGAAGACCATTGAGGCGTTCTCTTCCCTTAAGTTTTTTGAGGTGGAAGGACATTTTAATCAGAATGAAATGACCTATAAAGGCATGTGGCAGGGAGAGCGGCTGACCGACGGGGATAAGGCGGAGGCGCTGGCTGCTAAGGTCAAAGGAAAACCGGGCCGGATTGAGTCTTACGAGGTTAAGGAAACGAAAGAGTATCCCAATAAGCTGTACGATTTAACGCTGCTGCAGCGGGAGGCGAATGGAAAGTACGCTTTTTCCGCGAAAAAGACGCTCGATATCGCTCAAGCGTTATATGAAAAGCATAAGGTGATCTCTTACCCGCGGACGAACTCCAACTATGTTACCGAACAGAATATTCCTGAGATGCATAAGACGTTATCTGCGCTGCAAGGGACGGCTTATGATGAATGGGTGAAGGGTGCGAACCGTAATCTGGTTCATAAAGGGAATAAATTCATCTGCAACCCCTCGAAGGTTGAGGATCACCACGCGATTTTACCTACATATCGTAAAGCATCAGGACTTAGTGCAGATGAGGGAAAGCTGTATGATCTGATTGTTCGGCGCTTTTTGTCTCAGTTCTATCCGGCAGCGGAGTATAAAGTGCATACGGTGATGACCGAGGTTGAAGAGGAAAAGTTCAAAACTACAGTTAAGGAATTATTAAGCCTCGGCTGGAAGGTCATTTACGCAGACCAGAAGAAGGATAAAGCGAAGTCTTCTAAGGGTAAGAACAAGGATGAGGAAGAGGACGAAGAGATCGAAGTGAATGAACCATTTTCTATTGCTCCGGCTGAAGAAGTGGTTTGTAGTGAAGCTATTGTTAAAGAGAAAGATACCCAGCCACCCAAGCATTACACAGAGGGTACGCTGCTTCGAGCGATGGAAAGTGCCGGAAAGCAGATTGAGGATGAAGAGCTTCGCGATGCTATGAAGGATTCAGGGCTTGGAACTCCGGCTACTCGCGCAGCAACGATAGAACGGCTGAAGAATGTCGGATACATCGAAATGCAGGGCAAAAAAATTGCCATTACACAAAAAGGACGAACAGCCATTGAGCTGATTCGTGGAGCGGGTATTGAACTGTTGACTTCACCGGAAATGACTGGACAATGGGAACGTCGTTTGAACGAAATATCGAGAGGAACGGCTTCGGACGGGCAGTTTATGGAGAATGTAAAAAGATTCGCCTGCATGATTGTAGATAAAGTACGAGTACAATCTCGGGCGTCCAAAACCTCATTTGAAGGGGAGACGCCTTCTGTCAATACAAGTGCTAAAGGGCGAAGTGCTGGAAATACATCTCGTAAAACCACCGACAAACCTGCAGCACCGCGAAAGCGTAAGGTAAGTAGTGAAGAGGAATCCGCCAATTCAGGTCCTAAGGTCATCGGAAGCTGTCCGCGTCCCGGCTGTGGTGGAATGATTTTTATGGGTAAAAAAGGCTACGGCTGCTCTCATTACAAGGAAGGCTGCAAATTCGTGATCTGGAAAGAGAATCATGGTCGTACACTCACGGATGCGCAAGTGAAGGCGTTGATTGAGAAAGGTCGGACAGGCAAGCTAAAGCTTACCAGCGAAGACGGTACACCTCTGGAAGGCAAGCTAGTGCTTCAAAATATGGATACGGGCCAATTAGCAATAGAATCATAGTCGATCGGAACGAATGTGTGTACGGTAAAAAGGTGTCTCTAGCCATGATGGATACATGGCAGAGACACCTTTTTAATAACGCCTTATAATTATTCAGCGGATTTAGCCAGCTGCGCTTCAATCGCTGCAGTTAACCCTTCATAGGAGGAGTCAGGAAGCAAGGCACCGTTTACCATGAATTTAGGTGTTCCGTTGACGCCGTATGATCCCGCGATCTTGAAATCTTCTTTGACGTCGAACATGTAGGTGTGATTCTTGAGATCGGTCTCGAATTGTGTGTAATCAATACCTTCGATGTTATTTTTGACGAAATTTAGAATGAACTTCTGTGTGGCCCATATTTTGCTCTCATCTCCTTGATTGGCGTAGAGCTTATGAAGATATTCCCAGAACTTCTCGTTGCTTTGCTTATAAATGGCTTCGCCTGCACTTGCAGCAAGATAGGAATCTCGATCCAAAAAGGCAAAGTTCATGAAGAAGAGCTCAACTTTACCGGTATCCACGTAGTCCTTAACAAATGTATCCAGATATTTCTCCGTCCAATTTTTGCAGGCAGGACATTTGAAATCTGCGAATTCGATGACTTTGATTTTGGCATCAGGGCTTCCAAGATGAGGTTGCTTTTCATATTTGAGCCCATCAACAACAATGCTCCCCTTCACATCGGTGTAGTTAGGTAGTCCCTCTGTACTGTCCGTCTTGTCATTTAGAATGAAGACAATAACAGCAATAAGGATTACAACAATTACGCCTAAGAGCATGGGAAGCATTGTTTTGTTAGTTCGAGAATGGTTGGACTTCACTTTCTTATTCATATCTCATCTCCTACCTCCTATGGGAATGGTACAAAAATAGTATAATCATCCCAAAGGAAGAGAAGATATGTCATTTGTAACAATGTCTGAGGTTACGTTACACCTAGAGTTTCTGCAGAGTAGCAGTACGAATAACAGGAGGAACCTCATGGATGGAGGAAATCGTCTTCACAGCTTGCTGCATCTCTTGCTCTAGTTCTATAAGATTGTAACTCCATTCATTCTGTTGTTTCAGATAGATACTGTTAATGCCTGCAGTTACTGCCGGAAGTACATCTGTGCGTAGCGAGTTACCAATCATCCAAGTACGTTTACGGTCAAAGCCTTGTGTAGTCAAAATATTCTCAAGCGCCTCAACATTTTTATGTTGACGAATATAGATCCGGTCATCAAAGTAAGCATCCAGCTTCATTTGTTCAATTTTACGTTGTTGGATCGTATCGTCTCCACCTGTATACAGGAATAAATGGTGACCATCCTGCTTCAGAGTATCCAGCGTTTCAACCATACCAGGGTAAGCTTCGATTTCTTGATCATAGACGCTTAATCCAAGCTTGTGTAACTGTTGCTCTTGAAAACGGTCCGTCGGACGATTATATTTGGCGCAGAAATAGCGGTAGGTAGCGATTAGGGATTTAGGGAAATTATCGCTGGCCAGACCACTTGTGTTGACCGTGTGCACGTCAATTTCTATTTGTTTGTTACGTAATTCACTGGTGCTTGGGCCAAATTCATTAAACCAATCGGTCATCAGCTCAAAATATTGCCCTAAAATCAGATCGAAATATTTGTTGCAGTGGACCAGTGTATCATCTAGATCAAAAATCACCTGTTGTGTCGTGTATTTCATATCTCTCACTCCTTGGATCTGTATCTGTATCGTGTTCTATAGGTAAATATAAGACTCTAGAAACATTTGAAGCTCTGATGCGCCGTCAGGGCGAATACTGAAACGTTCATCTTGTTCACCCCTAAGATGGATGCGGAGGAGGCCGGCTACTCGTAGAATCATAAGGTGATGCATCAGCATTTCTCTGGATTGATTAAGATCAGATTGCATCTCCCACAACGACTTGGGTTCATGCGCGACATAGCGTAGCAATCGAAGTCTGGTGGGGTCGGAAAGTGCCTTGGTCATGCGCAAAAGCACCATGGGTGGTTCATTTTCGTCTTCTAAAGGTACATCTACAGGATACTGTACGATTACCATGGTTTTGTAGAAGCAGTAGGTGTTAATCGGACGATTATGAACAGTTGGTAGTAATACAATTGTTTTAAGATCCGTGATCTCCTCCAAAACTACACCGCCAGATGCGTATTCAATTAGAGAAATGGGGTCCATTTTGCTTTCAAGCATTTTTTTCTCAGAAGCATCTTCAATTAATAGCGGTAATATTTTGTGCTCCACATGGCGGAAGTATTGCTCGTACCAGAGACGCAAGAGTGGACTATAGCTGCTCCGGATCCGAAAAGCATCTTCAATCGTAAACTCCTGAATGAGCGGAGCGATCTGCTGATAACATTCTTCTATGGAGGCTGAATCCAGATCATCTAAGAAATGCTGAACTGACGTTGCGGGTCCTCGAATGTATACCCAGGCATATAGCACATCATAATCCGTAAAAGGCCACTCGGCGGCCTGCATTAAAGCTGTTACCTTATGAGAAGAAATGCGATCTTCCACATCACTTATCCAGTGGGGACCAATGTCCAAATTGGAGATCCATTTTCTAGTTACATATAACATAAAACTGTCCAGCAGTTCATAAACCGGCGATACGTCGATCTTTAATTCGTACTCCATGTCTCATGCACCCCCAGGAAATCCGTAACATCTTCATATTATCTCTTGTTTTGAAGAGGGTTGTCCACTATAATGTTCGGTGTTTGCCAATTGGCGTTAGAACAAATTAGCGTTATTAATCATAGGGGGATATCATCTGTGTCAGACCGGCCAAGATTATCTATTCGAAGTAACAGCAAAATGAATTTCATGATTCTTATTACCGCTACTATAGCGGCTGGACTCAGCCAAGGAATGCTGCTTCCCGTATTATCCATTCTATTGGAGCAGAAAGGAGTTTCCTCTTCGCTTAATGGACTAAATGCAGCTGCTTTATACATAGGATCATTCGGAATGACCTTGATTGCTGAAAGAGTTCTCGGAGCGATTGGATTCAAAAAACTGATTGCTGGCGGGATAAGCTTAGTCTTAGTAAGCTTGCTCTTATTCCCCTTTTTTCCTGGAATCAAAATATGGTTTGTGTTACGTCTACTTGTTGGTGTTGGTGATGCAGCTATCAATTATGCCGCCCAGCTGTGGGTGCTGCTAATGACGCCTGCCGAGCATCGCGGACGAAATCTTTCCCTGTATGGGATGTCCTATGGTCTGGGGTTTAGCTTGGGGCCACTTGGAATCAGTCTGCTGCGCTTTGGTCAGGCAACACCTTTTATTGTTCTAGCTTTTCTTTTTTTGCTGGTCCTAATACTTGCCATTACAATGCTTCCAGATTCACGACCAGATAAAGTTGATAGTGGAGAAAGTCAGGTACGCCGGTTTGGACGTTGTTACAGTTTAGCATGGTTCGCTTTAATTCCTGCACTCCTTTACGGTTTCATGGAAGCAAGCTTAAACAGTAATTTTCCAGTGTATGGCCTCCGGATCGGATACAGCACGGATCAAATTGCAGCCTTATTGCCTTTTGCGGGCATAGGGGGACTGTTGTTACAATTCCCGTTAGGACTGTGGAGTGACCGATTTGGTCGGAAGAAGGTGTTGATTCTTACTGGGATTGGAGGCGGAATTGCCTTCGCATTATTGCCATTAGCAGGTGACCATTTCAAAGTGACGATGGTGCTGTTGATGATTGCAGGTGGACTTGTAGGTTCCTTTTTCTCGTTAGGGCTTAGTCTGGCTGCGGATATTTTACCACGACATTTACTGCCTGCTGCAAATGTGGTTGCTTCTTTTCATTTTAGTATAGGCAGTATTATAGGTCCAGGTATCGGCGGTTTGCTCATGCAAGTCGGCTGGGGCGGGGGGATTTTCGGCTTAATGGGCGCTTTATATATCGCCTTCGGATTGTTGGGGTTATTTTTCTCGCCACGGCAAAAAATTTGAGGTAAGATAAGAACGAGTGCTCGCATGGAAATTCATCTGGCTTTCAGAGTACACTATAGATTATAGATAAAGACAGGGAGAGGCTGAACTATGATCACAGTTGAACACTTAGCAAAGGCAGTTGGGGAAGATAAGAACCCAGTTCTACAGGATATAGGGTTTCAATTAGAACCGGGTGAGTTCGTAGCAATACTTGGAGCTAGCGGTAGCGGTAAGACCACTTTACTGCGCTGTTTAGCGCTGCGTGAGAAGTGGGATAGAGGGAATTTTAGAGTGGACGGTACAGATATAATGGCGAGTGCCTTTACAGGTAAAAGAAAAATCCGCCGCGAATGGGCATACCTGGAGCAGAATGCAGAGCTCAATCCTAACCGTACTGCGTTGAAAAATGTACTGATCGGCCAGTCCGCGCAAACGCCGTTATGGCGAATGGTCACTGGGATGGTACGTTCAGATGATTATATGGGTGCAATGGATGAATTGGATGCCCTTGGACTCCTGGATAAGGCGAAGATGAAGACAAGTCAACTCAGTGGCGGAGAAAGGCAGCGTGTAGCGATTGCTAGAGCGTTGACTCACGGTGCTAAAGTGATTTTAGCGGATGAACCGGTTACGGGATTAGATCCTAAATCTGCGGAGAGTGTCTTGGAAACATTGCGGAAGCTGTGTAAAGAAACCGGGCTTACGGTTGTAACGGTGTTACCGATTGAATTAGCGGAACGTTTTGCAACGCGTCTATGGGTACTAGAAGATGGCAGAATTAAGCATGATATAAAGGGGCGCAGATTAACGTTCCAAGAGCGTGCAAATCTTTAAATATAGGACACGGATAAGGAAAAGAGTGATGAAGTTGAATATGAGAAGTCTTAGGTGCTTTGTAGCCGCAACGCTGACGTTATCCGTACTGTCGGGTTGTACTTTCATCAGTGATCCTGTTTCTAAGATGAAATCCCCACAATTGTCTGCTGACAAAGCAACGCTTATGGCTGCTATTAATTCACTTAAGCCAGCAGGTTCCACGTTGATTCGTCCGACCAATGACGATGATAGTACCATCTTTACTGAGGATCTCAATAAGGATGGAGTTATGGAGACGCTAGTGTTCTATAAGACGCCTGGAGAAGCCGTAATAATTCACGGGATGATACTGGAGAAACAGGGCGACACTTGGGTCAAAAAACTTGTATTCGATGGCGACGGATCTGTACTGGAGTCGGTTGATTTGAAGGATATGACGGGTGATGGGAAGCTTGAAATTGTTACCGGCTATTCACAAGGTGAAGAAAAAGGTCTTGTCGTTTATAGCTATTCCAGCGGATCATTAGAAGAAGTACTTTCACATCCTTATACAAAATATATGATTGAGGATATTAATGGGGATGGAATTGAAGACATCACCGTTGTTTACTTTAAAAGAAATGAATTTGCAACCATTTCGGTCTATCAATACAATGATGGCTTTAAGGTGCTCGATAAGCTTGAGAATATCGACCCTTATTTTAATAATTATTACAATATTGTTGCAGGAAAAATCTCAGAGGATAAAGAAGGAATCGTATTGGATGCTGCGGTGGATTCCCAATCTGCGTATACCTCAATTGTCGTTATGGAGAATAACAAGCTGCGCGTCGTATTACCAGGCGATGCGCGAACTTTTAAAGATCGTCGGATTGCAAGCGAAGATATTGATCATGATGGCATTATTGAAATTGGATTGCTTGAGGCACCTAAAGGATGGGAGTATTTCGATCCAGCTGAAACTCCATACTTTACCACTTATTATAAATGGGATGGAAAAGAAGGTCTGACCTTTGCAACCCAGCTATATCATGATCCATCGGATCGATTCAATATTAATTTTTCACCGGAATGGCATGGGAAGGTGACAGTGGATACGAAATCGGTTCTGGATGAGAACCTTAAGTTCATCATGTCAGATACCGGTGAGACGGTTGCTGAGGTTTCCTTCTTCTCTCCTTCAGAATGGGATCGCGTAAAGAATGACGGTTGGGATCTGCTTGCACGTGATGCAGACAAGGTCATCGCCTACCGCGGTAAGTTAGAACAAAGTACAAGAAAAGAAGGAAGTAATAAAATTGCTTCCCCTATAGAAAGGAAGGGAATAGATGAGTAAAGTACTGATACTGGAAGATGAGGAGTCCATTCGTAGTTTTATTGTCATTAACTTGAAGCGTAATGGGTTTGAAGTGATAGAGGCTGCGGACGGGCATGAAGCCCTTCACAAGTTAACCACGATCCCTGATATTGATATTGCTCTATTGGATGTAATGGTTCCGGGTATTGATGGATTTGAAGTATGTAGGCGGGTAAGAGAAACCAATGAACGTTTGGGGATTATTTTTCTGACAGCCAAGGTTCAAGAGCAAGATAAGGTATATGCATTATCTGTAGGAGCAGATGACCATGTTAGCAAGCCATTCAGCCCGACAGAACTGATTGCTCGAATTCAATCATTGCTGCGCCGAGTAAACGTTCATCGTGAACAGTCAGCGAAAGTTTCTTTCGTTTCAGGACCATTTACCTTGGATCTTATTTCCAAACATTTTAAACGTGATAATGAAGCGATTGAACTGACACCCACGGAGTTTTCATTGATCCAATTCTTTCTCGAAAAAGAAAATACGCCGCTCAGCCGCGATCTTCTGCTGGATCATGTGTGGGGCAAGGAGTATATGGGAGATCCTAAGATTGTGGATGTGAATATTCGTCGTCTGCGTCAAAAGATAGAGAATAATCCGTCAGAGCCAGAATTTTTGCAAACGGTATGGGGACACGGATATAGATGGAAAGGCCAAGTACAATGATTAAGAAGGGGATGCGCAGACAAATTGTTCTACACTACATTCTTGTAGTTTTTTTGGCGCTTCTCCTAGTAGAAGTTATCTTCCTGCTTGCCATCAGAACGTATTATTATGACAGTGTATATAGCAAGATGAAAAATCATATTACCACTGCAGAGTCGTTTTTTCATAAATACGAGCTAGAGGGCGATAACAACTCGACCCAGCTGCAAAAGCTGCTGGAAAGATTTGAGTTGAACAATACTGAGCTAGAAGTATTAACCTTGACTGGGGATATGATCACCAGTTCGACTGGTTTTCAGCCAGACCGTACGATTACAACTAGTGATGTCCCTGAAGCAGTGGGCGGGAGTATCGGGCGCTGGGTAGGGCGCCAGAGCGGTACTAACGAGAGTGTTATGGCTGTGTCTAAAACGGTGCAAATTCACGGACGTGATACGTATATTCTAAGATATCTTACTTCACTCGAAGGTATTAACAACGACTTGCTTAATCTTACATTACTGTCCATTGGTATAGGTGCGGCTGTTATGGCTGTTGTTATCGTGTTCAGCATCGGGCTTGCCAATTCAATTGTAAAGCCGCTCAATAACATTACGGCGGTTTCAGCCCAGATGGCTAAGGGTAGATTTAATGTGCGGATTAAGGGGAATTACAAATTTGAGATTGGTGACTTGGCTTCCACGCTGAATTATATGGCTCAGGAAATTGTGCGCAGCAATCAGATTAAAGATGATTTCATCTCGTCCATTTCACATGAGCTTCGGACGCCCCTTACTAGTATTAAGGGTTGGAGTGAAACCTTGGTCTCTGGAGGCTATGATCCGGAGGAGACGAAGCTTGGAGTCAGCATCATTTCCAAAGAAAGCGAACGCTTGATTGGTCTGGTAGAGGAGATTTTAGACTTTTCAAAGCTGCAGCAGAACCAGATGAAGCTGTCCATTGGGATTGTTGATGTGAAAGTATTACTTCAGGAGACCATACTAAATATATGGGCCAAGGCAGAGAAGAAACGGATTCACTTGCTTCTTGAATGTGAGGAAGGGATCTTTGTTAAAGGGGATGCCAACCGTCTAAAACAAGTATTCTTAAATCTGGTAGACAATGCTGTGAAGTTTTCCCATGAGGACTCCAGTATAGAATTGTCTGCGAAGAGACTTTCCAATACAGAGACTGCTATCATAGTTCGTGATAGCGGCATTGGGATTAGTGAAGCACATATCTCCAGGGTTAAAGACCGTTTCTTTCAAGTGGATGCGTTGAACGGAGGAACGGGCTTAGGTCTAGCCATCTCACAACAAATCGTGGAACTTCACCACGGTAAGCTCGAAATGGAAAGTGAGCTAGGTAGTGGAACTGAAGTTACCGTAATCTTGCCTCTTACTGAGAAGCTGCCTGAAGTCAATTCAGATCATGTAGCACAAATTACAGCTATCTTACCTGAATCAGATGTCTAGGAGGTATGGAAATGGAAGTATGGGGGAATTCGATTCGGATCGTTCGTGGAGAGCCTGATCGGACAGGTGATATCTTGAGGCTGCTGCAGGAAGCAGCAAATTGGATGGAGCGAAATGGGATAAAGCAATGGACCCCCGGCCAATTTAACGAGGAGGATATTACAGGTTATTTCGCCGATAGGCATGTATATCTTGCGATTGACGGTGAAGAAGTAGTTGGAATGTTCACGTTACAATTCAGTGATCCTCAATACTGGGGAAGCAAAAACAATGAGTCTTATGCATATTTGCATAGATTAGCTGTAGCGGGATCACACCGCAGTCAGGGACTTGGTCAGCATATGCTTAAATATGCTGTGGTGCGAGCCAAGGAGCTTGGATACAGAGGACTCAGATTTGATACCGTCGCACATAACATTAAACTTAATCGTTATTATCAGAGCATGGGTTTTCATTACATGGGTACTAACGATATGGGAAATGGTCGTTTAGTGAACCTGTATGAGCATTTTGAGGAACAACCTGATGCCGATCGTCTGATTCTTAGATTTATTTCTGAATCGGACTTTGAGCACTTGAAACGATGGAGTGTTTCACCTGAGTATCTGAAGCAATGGGCTGGACCTTCGCTAACTTTTCCACTTGACGATGACCAGCTTACTAAGTATTTAGATGGAGCTAATCATCCAGCGAATTCTGATCGCCTTATCTTCTGTGCGGTGCACGAAGCTACTCAGCAGGTCGTGGGACACATCAGCTTTTCAGGCATAGACCGGTCCAATCGATCTGCAAGTATTGGCAGAGTAGTAGTAGATACTGATTATCAGGGAAGAGGCTTTGGAACAAGGATGATGAATGAAATGCTCCGAATCGGATTTGAGGGCTTGGGTATGCATCGTCTTTCCCTGGGGGCTTACGCTTTCAACACCGTTGCCCAGAAAACCTATGAGGCACTGGGCTTTAAGCGGGAGGGTGTAGTGCGTGAATCGGCGCTGTTTGGAGAGCAATATGTAGATGGTGTGGAAATGAGCATTTTAGATCGAGAATGGTTAGCACTCCAAGAATCATAAAAATTAACTTCTAACAACCGAAGGGGCTGTTGCTCTGGTCATGATCGACCAGGACAACAGCCCCTTTTTATAAATATAATAATATATAAGTTTCACACTATACATTATCCTTATATTTCTCGCATAA
>NZ_NFUX01000079.1:0-32115 GCF_002264385.1 Paenibacillus sp. VTT E-133280 | reverse complement strand
ACGGTAAGCGTTTATGCGAGAAATATAAAACATAAAGAATAGGTGAATAACTTATACTTGCTTATATTTATAAAAATTAAGAATGGTCAGCTTTAATTGTATCTATCTCCTGAATCATCTTACCAAGCACACCGTTTACAAACTTACCGGAATCATCCGTTCCAAAATGCTTGGCCAAATCTATAGCCTCATTCACAGCAACCTTAGCCGGAACATCATTCGCGAACACCATTTCATACGCCGCAAGACGTAAAATTTGACGATCCACACGTGACAGACGGCTCATTTGCCAGCCTTTCAAGTAATGCTCAAGCATATCGTCAATTGCAACCTTGTGCTCCCACACACCGTTTACATGCTCCACCACATAATGCTTAAGCTGAATTTCGTCCGTAATTACACGTTCGGTTTCATTCTCCTCTGAAGCTTCCTCCAGCAGCATCTCTACGGCTTCTGCGCTCTCTACATCGTTCATTTCCATCTGATACAGGCTTTGGACAATAATCTCTCTCGCTATACGTCTTTTCATGTGTTCCTCCTAAAATCTTATATCGCATTAACATCTTTACTCAAACTTCTATAACGTCGGGCAACCATACATATAACTTCACACCTCAAGCGTAATAATAATTCAGACTTTAATCACATCGCCTATAATTATTTTAAGCCCAAATCCTTCGAATTCTATCCCTAATCCTTAGAGGATTATTGTCCGATGTCCGTTTAAGATAACTTTTCCAATTAAAAAAACCGCAAAGCCTTTCTTCCAGGGGCATTGGACAACACAAACTTACGGCTTCCTGCTCCGGGAAAAAGACTATCGCGGTTCACTTGAAGGGACGCCAGCGTCCGGATAGACGCGTAATCAGCTCCTGCCACTGAAACAGGGGAGCCTCTGCGTTATCCTTTCTTTTGCCGAACGTATATCCGATGAACACTACCAGTGCAAAGAACAACATATCCCAAAAACCGCAAATTAAATATATCAACCCTAGACCAATGCCGAAAGTCACTCCGGCGATTCTACCCCCGTGACTTTCCCATACTTCTTTCCAAGACATAAGGGAAATTCACCTCTATTCCACTCGACTTTTGAAGCTTGGAGACTGCGTAAGGTTAGCAATATATACAGACACATCCGCAACCGGAATACCGGTTGTCTCCTGCACAAAATCATGCACCTGACGTTGCACTTCTGTGGTTAGCAGCGGCAATGAATGTTCACCATCCACTACTGCGCGAATTGTAATTTCAAGGCCCGCCTGAGAAACGCGAATACGCGATTTGAGATCTCTGATTCCCTTCACTTTACCGGCAGCCTTCAAACTCAGATTCTCAATGGTCTCCACTGAAATCTGGATATCCCCATACTCCGTACGCTGATCAACAGAAGGTAAAGAAGCGCGATCACGACGCAAAGAGATGTAGAAAAATCGGATGCTCAGAAGGAACAAGACAACTGCTACTACAATTGCAGTAATATAAGCTGCTGGTCCATTCTCAATCTCCAAAGTTTTAGGAATAGCACCGCTCAAGAGGAGGATGGCAATAACAGATAATATTCCGATACTTAAGCTGTAGACAAACAGCAAAAGTCTGTCCAAAATTTTTGCCACGAGTCTCATAACCTCCTTAAATTAGAGTAAACCCTCGACTTTGCTGTCGGGGGTTTATGGAAGAACGACGACTGTTATTTCACGCGAAGAATCGTTTCAGCTTCCTCGTTCTTGTCGACAGTGTTGTTGTTCTTGAACTGTACATCATGAATATGCACATTCACTTCCACAACAGTCAGACCAGTCATAGTCTCGATGGAACGCTTAACATTACGCTGAATTTCAGCAGCCACTTCAGGAAGACGGTTACCATATTCAATGATTACAGAAACATCCACTGCAGCTTCGCGTTGTCCAACCTCTACTTTAACTCCTTTAGACAAGTTCTTACGTCCGAGAAGCTCAACAATACCACCGGCGAAACCACCGCTCATGCCAGCTACACCTTTAACCTCAACGGTCGCTAAACCTGCGATCACCTCGATCACTTCAGGAGCAATCTGGATCTCACCGATTTCTGTCCGTTCGTATTCTGTCGGCAATGTACTCATTTTAGACTTCACACCTTTCAACAAAGATTCTCATAAATTCAAGCGTAAAGCACGTCTCTTATTAAACATACTATATCATTTGACGAACTTTATGACAAACAAAGCGAAGTCGTCCTAAATTTCATACTCTTCCAGAAACTTGATGTCAAAATTACCATCCAGAAATACAGGATGCTCCAACAGTTTCTGGTGGAAAGGGATCGTAGTATGGATTCCCTCCACGGCAAATTCAGCCAAGGCGCGCTTCATCTTTGCAATCGCTTCCTGACGTGTGGGTGCCCATACAATCAGCTTTGCAATCATAGAATCATAGAAAGGGGAAATCGTATAACCAGGGTACGCCGCGCTGTCTACACGAACACCAAGACCTCCAGGCGGCAAATAAAAGCCGATTTTACCTGGTGAAGGCATAAAATTACGCTCTGGATCTTCCGCATTGATACGGCATTCAATCGACCAGCCATTAATCTCGATATCTTCCTGTGTAAAGGACAAAGGATTTCCTTCTGCAACCGAAATCATTTCCTTGATCAAATCCACACCCGTAACCATTTCCGTTACCGGATGCTCTACCTGAATACGAGTATTCATCTCCATGAAGTAGAACTGTCCATCCGGTCCAAGCAAGAATTCAAGCGTTCCTGCTCCCGAATAATTCACTGCGAGTGCTGCACGAACTGCTGCATTCCCCATCGCTTCACGGATATCCGGTGTAAGTACAGAACAAGGTGCCTCTTCAATCAGCTTTTGGCGACGACGCTGTACGGAGCAGTCGCGTTCACCTAAATGCACTACATTACCATGCTTATCTGCAATAATTTGAATTTCTACGTGCTTCATACCTGTAAGGTACTTTTCCAAATATACACCAGCGTTGCCGAACGCCTTCTGCGCTTCCTGTTGTGCAGCAGTAATCTGCTTCACCAATGATTCCTCGTCCTCAGCAATCCGGATGCCCTTACCCCCGCCACCTGCGGTAGCCTTAACGATAATCGGGTATCCGATATCACGGCCCAGCATGACGGCTTCCTCAACATCACCTACAAGGCCTTCTGAGCCCGGGATGATCGGAACTCCAGCCAGCTTCATGGTTTCCTTCGCCACAGCTTTATCACCCATACGGTTGATTGCATCTGGAGATGGCCCAATGAAGATAATATTGCAAGATTCACAAATCTCTGCAAAATCTGCATTCTCAGCTAAAAATCCATAACCAGGATGGATGGCATCACATTCTGTTAAGGTAGCTACACTCATAATATTTGTAAAGTTCAGATAGCTGTCCTTGGACGGCATCGGACCGATGCAGTAAGCTTCATCAGCCAACCGGACATGAAGTGAATCCCGGTCGGGTTCCGAATAGACCGCGACGGTGGAAATGCCCAGTTCTCGGCAGGCCCTAATAATGCGGACCGCGATTTCGCCGCGGTTGGCAATCAACACTTTTTGAATGTTCATGCGTTTCCTCCCAAAGTTTTGCGAAGCTTCCGCTCCATAAGTAATCTGCGGTATTTATTCCGGTTTAACCAAGAATAGGGGTTGACCGTATTCTACAAGCTGACCATTCTCTGCCAGTACGGACACGATTTCACCTTTAATCTCCGCTTCCAGCTCATTCATCAGCTTCATCGCTTCGATAATGCATACCGTTGTTTTCTCACCAACACGGTCTCCAACATTAACGAACGAAGGCATTTCCGGAGAAGCGGCACTATAAAATGTTCCCACCATTGGAGATACAATTTTATGTAGTTTGCCTTCTGCGGCGGCTTGTGGCTGCTGCGCTGGAGGAACCTCACTGATTACTGGATAGGACACTTGCTGCACGCTCTGCGGCTGCGGGGCAGGCGTAAAGGGATAGGCATTATAAGGAGTCGCCTGTACTGCTGTTCCATCAGCTTCAGGGCGATCCGGTTTGCGAATTGCAAGCTTCATTCCTTCGCTTTCGATCTCCAACTCATGTACAGAGGAGGTCTGGTCCAGCAATTTAATTAATTCCTTAATTTCGCTCAACTTGAACATACATTAGTTCACTCCTTCAGCTTTCTCTCGAAGCCACTTCTTAAGCGGACAAGATAACTTTATGTATTATATCATAAACGCTAGAAATGGAAAGAGCCCGGGAGAACCCGAGCTCTTTCGTCATATTCCCTATAATTTCACGCCTTATTATTTCTCGGAAACATACTGAACACTAACTTTATCCTGAGACACACTCAGTTCTTTCATTACGAGATCAACGATGCTAACCGCTTGTTTTACATCCAGCTTGTCACTCAGTACGACTACTTTATAGCTGTCCCCAGCTTCTTCCTTCACGATGGCTTCCCCATATTTTTGTTGAAGCTGTTCTTCAATGCCCGTAATTTTAGATTCTTTTTCTTCCAGGTTAAGGAGCTGTTCTTGAGCAACTGCGTTATCAGCAGGCGTCTTCTCCATGTCGTTAATCAAAGCGAGTAAGTCTTGTTGGCTCTTTAGATTCTTTTGTTCACGTTCATACAGGTAGTTAGTGAACATGCTGCTCGCCGATACACTTTGTGAAGCTACTTCATCCAGGATTTCTTTATCATTCTTAGCAGGGGTTTTGGATGTTGTAGTAGCCGCTGTATCCTTAGCTGCCGTATCCTTAGTTACTGTATCCTTAGCTGCTGTGTCAGAAGTTTTACTGGAGTCTTTTGCAGCAGTGTCCGTCGAAGCTTTCTCAGAGTTACCGCTGTCTGCTGCTTTACTGCTATCATCCTTAACCGCTGTAGTTGCACTGTCATCAGTAGTTGCAGTGGTTGCACTATCGTCAGCGGCTTTAGTGCTGCTAGCGCTATCTACAACGCCTTCATCAGCAACTACATCTCCTTGACTAACCACTTCATTCACTACGATACCTTTGTCGCCAACCGTTGGTAACGCTGCGTTTGCTGTGTCTTTTTTCAGAGAATCCACCTGCATTGTCCCTGCCGTGTCTTTTGGAATCGATGCACCTGAATCTTCAGTAAATAAATAGTATGCCGAGAGTACAACCATCAAACTGAGCATAGAAACCAACCATATTGTTTGTCTTTTGCCGTTCATTTCTTATTCCTCCTAAAATTTAATCTAGTGGCTGCTTCGGAAGCACTCACTTCTTGACTTTCTCCTGCTACTCTTGTTTGCGTGGTACTACTGAAATCCGCTGAATCGGAACATACAAGCCTTTTTCGATAGCCTGCTCTATGAGTCCACGGACAACCTTGTTCTCTGCCCCTTTGGCAACTACCAGTACGCCACGAACCTGAGGCTTAATCCGCTTCGTCACAATAGGTGTCTCATCGCCCGATTGTGAGTAGGTTACGATTTCGCCATCCCTTGTATATTGCGTCGTGTGACGTTTACCACCACTGGCATCCGTCTCTTCACTAAGCTGCTGGGAGTCGTTCATATTGCGCACCACGACAATTTCTTCTGTTGACTCCACGGTAACCATAATATCGACGGTACCGACGCCAACGATTTTCTCCAAAATCTCCTTCATTCGGTTCTCCATCGCCAGTTCAATGCTTTCGAATGAATTGCTTGTTGTTGGATCACTCTGCACCAGCGCCGTTTGGGAGGACTGATTCTGCGGTGGCTCACGCCCCGTATTCTCGTTATCAATCTTCTTCACATTGACGAAGGAATTAAACAGCATAATCGCTGCGCCCAGCAGACCCAGAATGATTAGCCAGCGAAAAGTATGACTTCTCTTCGGACTGCCAGCCCCACCCCCAGCCCATTGCTCCAGCTTTTTCAGCCAATTGCCCACTCCTATCCCTCCTAACCTTGATCGTTTAGAAGCTACAGACTCATAACTTGACGTTATTCACAACGCCGCCATCCACTTGGATTACTTTGGGATCCAAATCCCATTTTTGTTCCAACAGCTTTACGATGGACTCCGTTTCACTTGAAGATGTGTTATTTTCTGTTACATTTCCGTTCACTGCTTTGGGCTCATCTGCAGAAGCTGATCCATTCTCTGGATTCGTTCCGATCTTTACTTCTACAGGCTCTACAGGAGCGATTGCAATTGGCGGAGCAGCGGCTGCGCCGGAAGTACCGGAAGCTCCTATGGAATTAGCTGTTGCTTGGGACATTGAGACCTTCACTGCGGAGATGACAGGAACATCTTCATTACCAGAGCCGCCGGATTTCCCCATGCCGAGCGTTACAGTGACATTAACCCCGCGTTTTCCGGTCTCGCTGATGATCTGCTCCCTCATTTGCTCAGCAACCTCTTCTGCGGCCAGCTTTAGGCTTTGATCCTGGCGCCCTTGTGCAAGCTTCTGACCATCTGCCAGAATCTTTTCCAAAGAGGGATCTCCACTTCCCCCTCCTGTGAACAAGCCTCCTTCTTTCTCCTGACGACCCATGGCTATACTCAGCTCGGCTATGGCGTCACCTTTAAGGAGAGAAACGATTGGGCTAAGCATGGTAAGTAAGATCAGGAGGCTCAGCACCAGCCTTGCATACCGCTCCATGGACTTACTCGGAAGGAGTAACTCAACGAACGATGCCAACAATACGACAAGAATGATCTCCCGCAGCCATCCTCCTAACCAGCTCATTTTTTCCTCCTAAAAGTTTTGTTAGCATAGCCTTCAGCGAATTTACTTCGTACAAAACTCACTTGGAAAGCTCCCGCTAAGTTTTGTCAGCAGATTCACCTCATCATGACGGTTAAATTGCCAGCGGTTAGCATGATCGTGACGGCCATAAAAAACATTAACGATACCGCTGCCAAAGCTGCGAATACGTACACCATGCTTTTTCCGATCGTCTGGAGGCAGACCACAATCGGCGTCTCTCCTAAGGGCTGCATTACTGCAGCAGCTACATTGTAGATCAGAGCAAGCACCAGGATTTTGATCGCTGGAAAAGCACAAAGGAACAAAATGATAATGACACCGGATAGCCCAATGGCGTTCTTCACCAGGAGTGAAGCTGAGATCACTGTGTCTGTTGCATCCGCGAACATTTTTCCGATGACCGGAACAAAGTTGCCTGTAATATATTTAGCGGCCCTGATCGTAACCCCATCTGTCACTGAACTCGTAATTCCCCTGACTGAAATCACACCGAGGAACACAGTGAGCAGTACTCCTAGTAATCCAGCTCCGATATTTCTTAGCAGATTCGCCAACTGGGTCAGCTTGTATTTCTCCGACAGTGCACTCACGAGATGTAGCACCGCTGAAAAGAATAATAGTGGAAAGACAATGGTATGGATCAGTGTGCCAACGGTATGAATCATAAAAACAATTAGTGGATGTGTGACCGAGACGGTAACAATGTTCCCCATGGAAGCCAGTAACGCGAACAGTAGCGGAATCATGGCCATCATAAAATCAATCATCCGGTCGATAGCATCCTTCGCATAACCTATAGCGATATTGAAGCTGTTCACGGCAATAACGAGCACTACCATATAGCAGAGCGTATAAGCCACCTTGCTGACCGTTTTTCGCTCAAAAGCGGTTTGTAGCGTCTCCAGTATCATGCTGAGCACACTGACCATGACAATCGTGACCAGCAGCCTTCCGTTGTACAACACCTCATGCCACATAAAACCAAGTAGCCCAGATAATACACCTTGCAAGCTGAGTCCCTTATCCCCTGGAAGCAGCATGTCCATAAGTGATGGTGTTGCCCCGTCTGGAAAAAAACCTCCGTAATCCTTCATCAGTTGATCCCAGTACGACTCCACCTTATCTGTTGGCAGATTGTTCACCTGACCCTTGACCCACTGGTCTACCGGGGAGGCATTAACGCCCGATCCTGACGCTGGAGAAGCTATGGCTACTTGAGCTGTACCTGCAAACCATAGAATGAAGAAGCATGGGAGCAGCAACAGTATTATTTTAAATTTTGGAGGACGAAAAACACTGCACTCTTGCATAACTTCTCCTCCCTAATCGTTGCTTAGCTTCCTTCAATTGCTTTAAGCAGGTAGCAGCTTCATGACCGTTTCAATAATGATGCTGATAATGGGTACAGCTAGTACCATAATGAGGACTTTTCCGGCGAGCTCTATTTTGGAAGCAATCGATTCCTGCCCAGCATCACGCACGATCTGTGCTCCAAATTCAGCGATATATGAAATTCCGATGATTTTGAACACGGTCTTTAAATAGATCATTTCCATCCCCGATGACTCTGCCACCCGCTCCAGTGTGGAAAGTATCATTCCAATCTTGCCGATTAGAAACAGGAAGATCAGAATCCCTGTGGCAGTAGCGAGGAGAAAGGCAAACATCGGTTTTTGTTCCTTCAGCACGAGAATCAATATGGTCGATATCAGCCCTATTCCAACAACTTGAATGATCTCCATAGCACGCCTATTGAAAAAGAAAGATCGTTTTTATTTCCTGCAGCAGTCCGTCCAGCATTCGAATAACCATAAATAGCACGACGACGAACCCGATTACGGTAACCCAATGTGCGAAATCTTCTTTTCCCATCTGTTTAAGCACCGTGTGTATCATGGCGATAATTATGCCAATGCCGGCAATTTGAAAAATCGCATTGACTTCAATATTCATTCCTGGCACCTCGCTAAAAGATCAAAATGACGATCAATGCTCCAAGCAGCAGACCCAGGCTTTTACTCAATTTTTCATATTTGCCTTGATCCTCTCTGGCCACCGACTCCTCCTGCTTCAATTGCTGCAATGCTAACGCGATATGAGTGCTCTGATTGGACCTATCGCTTGTACCGAGAGTACAACTGAGCTGGCGGAGAATCTCTTTTTCTGTCCCCTTCAATGCGGTAGACTTCCAATGCGACTCCATAGCCCTCTGAATGGCATCCTGGGCGCTTCGGTCATGGGGTGGGCTCATCTCCTCAGCTGTTTTAACAAACAACGTTTTGAGCGGTTCCTTCGACTGAATCCCTATACGCCGCATAGCTTCAGGCAATGGGGTAAAGCCATACATAATTTCTGTTTCCAGCCGCTGTAGCGCTGCTATTAAGCCTCTGATATGTCTTGGCCTGTCTGCATATTGTTTTGCAAATTGTAGCCCTGCCAGCGTACCAGCCAGCACAATCAGAACGGCACCAAATAGCTTAAGCATGTATATCACCACCTAATCGATCCCCGGGTGAGATAAGAAGTAATCCGCGTTTTTGTCCATCCAGAACACGAAAGGAGAGCCCTGCTTCTGAGCGATGCAGAATGACGTATCTTTCGAACATCTTTTGTTCCAGTAGCCCGCCAAGCCCGGGTCTACGAGCCAGTTCTATTACTTCTTTACCGTGAGCCGAAGCAACAACTGATATTCCAGCATGCAGCGCTTCAGTGACTGCTTCAGCGTCTTCAGGACGACCAATCTCATCAGCAATCAATACATCCGGTGACAAGGAACGAATCATCATCATCATGCCTTCAGCTTTGGGACAGCCGTCGAGGATATCTGTGCGCGGACCAACATCAAAGGCAGGAATCCCGCGTCTGCTTCCGGCAATCTCAGAACGTTCATCGACAATCCCCACCTTCAAACCGGGTCTTCCGCCTTCACGCTTCCCCAAATCTCCTAAGGAGATTTGTCTTGCAATATCGCGAAGAAGTGTTGTCTTCCCGTGCTGTGGAGGCGAAAGGATCAAGGTGTGCATCATTCGCTGCCTCCCCTTGTCCAGCAGATAAGGCAGCACTTTATCCGCGACTCCGGGAACCTCACGGGCTATGCGGACATTGAAGCTTGTAATGTCGCGTAGATGCTCCACACCACCACCACTCAGCACCGTCCGACCAGCAAGTCCTATTCGATGGCCGCCAGGAATCGTAATAAATCCCTTTCTCAGCTCTTCTTCCATCGTATATAGTGAATGGTTGCTGATCAGATCTAGCAGTCTATGAGTGTCCTCCCGATCCGGCCTATAGGCTTCTTCCGGCCTTTGCGTTACGCTGCCATTTGCTCTAAGAAAGTGATATTTACCTGAATAGTTAATCTCCAGCGGACGACCTTCACGGACCCGAATCTCTTCCACCATTCCAAGTAGCGGAAGGGGAAGGCACTTTAATAGTGCTCTTACTTTTTCAGGAAACAATTGCAGCCAATCATCTGCCATACAAAGTACCCCCAAGTTGTCCTCTATCTAATTGCTTTATTCCATATTTATGCTTGTACGCGCTCAATATGCCTATCATCTATCATTTTTTTAGAATCCCGATTAAGAGAAAGGCTACACCGCAACCGACCCAGCCCAGTTTGCTCCAGGACAACTGCTGAGCCATCCCTGTAAGTCCGATCGCTGTCGTCAATATCAAGATCGTCGGGCCTACCAAAGCTAGTCCAGAATTGACTGCGAGCGCCTTGTCTACCTGATTCAACCGCAGCATAATCAGTGCAGCTATAATCTCCGCACTACCCGAGAACAGCCGAAGAGTCGCCATCCAGCTTACATACTTGTCCAATCCACTCCACTCCTAACTTTTACTATTTCATACAAAATGATATTCAGGGCTTGTTTGTCCTTCTCTTATCCATGGATATGCGATAATTACTCACTTTAGACAAGGAGAAATGACAGAATTGCAAGTCCAACTGTGAAAGAGTTCATAGTACACACCTATATAAATAAATATAATCAGTACGATAAAATTATTTTTTACGAACACTTCCATCTGTGGTATCCTTGTTAATTGGAAATATAGTGGGTTTATATTTTCAAAAAGAGCAGACTATAAAGACATAAGAAAAAGAGGGGATTTGTGTCATGCAAGTTCGAAGTTACGGGTTACCGCAAAATATGCGGACCGTAGTCAGACCACTCAAGGAAGTAGCTATCATTATTTTTTCAGCCTTTTTAATTGCAAGCGGGATGCGACTGTTTCTAATTCCTCATCAGCTTCTGAGCGGTGGGGTAGCAGGGGTGGCTTCGGTCGTCGGTTATTTAACGGATCCGAAGTACATTTCTAAGCTTTATTTTGTAATAAACCTCCCTTTAATTGTCTGGGGATTTATTGCAGTGGGGAAAAAATACATCTTACTAAGCTTACTTTCCGTCGTAGCTACCACCTGGTTCATTACCATTATTCCTGAGGTGCAAATGACCAAGGATCCCATTCTTGCAAGTATTTTCGGCGGAGTAATTATTGCTGGCGGTGTTGGTTTTTCTCTCCGTACAGGGGGTTCTTCCGGGGGATTTGATATATTAGGCTCGATTATTTCTCGCAAGCGTGATATTCCAATGGGAAATATCATGTTCCTAATGGATGGATTAGTGATTCTGAGTTTAGGCTTCTTTAAAAGCTGGGATTCCGCCTTATACGCTATGCTCTGTATTTTTGTAAAGAGTAGAGTAGTCGATATGATCCATATTCGCCATGTGAAGCTGACCTGCTTCATCGTTACCAAAGAACGGGAGATGATGCTAACCCGTCTCAGAGAGTTACCTCATGGCATCACTGTCGTCAATGCAGAGGGTGGATACAGTCATGAGGGAAATACCATGCTAATGACGGTAACGACTCGGTATGAGCTTGCAAATCTGCGGAGAACTATTCTTGAGGCAGACCCAAGCTCCTTCGTCAATGTTGTGGAGACTGTAGAGATCCAGGGCCGGTTCAAACGATTAGGATAAAATTCAGGGACTTACCTCCCATGCTGTTATATAGATGAAAAGGAACGCTGCATTCAAATCTGCAGCGTTCCTTTTCATCTATAAGTGATGCTATTTGCTTATTTTTTACTAGCTGAAATATACCAGTCATTCACTTCCTTAGTAATTTCATCACCATTCATCTATTCAAGAAGCATTATGGCATAACGCCGCAGGAATACCACAACAAAACTGGCTTAAAAGACAAAGAGAGGGATGCCCCGCAGCCGTCTGGCCGTAAGGCATCCCTCTTTGTTTACTCAGCAGCTCTTATCGGCGATCTTTAGGACCTCCGACGAAAGCCTGCTCAGTTGTATCTAGATTGTAGGCGGTATGAAGCGCCTGTATGATTGATGGCAAATTGCCTGATTCAATAACGCAAGATACTTTGATCTCAGAAGTGCTGACCATCTTGATGCTTACACCCTCTTGGGAGAGTACATCAAACATTTGAGCCGCTACCCCTGGATGGCTGACCATCCCAGCACCAACGATGGATACCTTCACCAGGTTATCCTCGGAGGTAACTTCACGGTAAGGCAATGTTTTATGAATTTCTTTAATAACTTCCTTCGCCCGATCCAGCTCATCAAGAGAAACTGTAAACGAGAAGTCAGCCTGCTCATTCTGTACACCACTTTGTACGATGATATCTACGTTAACGCCCTCTTCAGCAAGCTTGCCGAAGACCTGAGCGAGTACACCTGGTACATCAGGAACTCCAAGAATACTGACACGTGCTACATTCTTATCAAATGCAATACCACTAACTACGATTCCCTGCTCCATGCTTGTTTCCTCCTTCACAACGGTACCTTCATTATGATTAAAGCTCGATCTAACGACCAGCTTAACTTGATGACGCTTAGCGTACTCCACTGCACGTGGATGTAATACAGCTGCTCCCAAATTGGCAAGCTCCAGCATTTCATCGTAAGAGATTTCCTTCAGCTTACGTGCCGTCTTCACGATACGTGGGTCTGTGGAGTAGATACCATCTACATCGGTATAGATTTCGCATACGTCTGCTTCTATAGCAGCAGCCAATGCTACGGCTGTTGTGTCCGAACCACCGCGGCCTAATGTGGTGATCTCACCGTCCACAGTCATTCCCTGAAAGCCTGCAACGATCACGATCTGTTCACGCTCCAAAGACGCTAATACACGGCGCGGGTCAATTTCATTGATACGAGCTCTGCCGTGAGTTTCGTCTGTTCGGAATCCAGCCTGCCATCCTGTATAAGAAACAGCATTCCGCCCGATCCCATGTAGGGCAATGGACAATAGAGCGACGGAGATTTGTTCACCTGTCGTCATCAACATATCCATTTCACGTGCGGGCGGCTGCCCGTTCAGTTGCTTCGCCGTATCGATCAAATCATCTGTTGTATCCCCCATTGCAGATACAACCACAACGCAGCGATGTCCCTCATCTTGCTTGTCTGCGATGCGCCCCGCGACGCGTTTCATTCGTTCAGTGTCGCCGACGGAGCTGCCTCCGAATTTCATAACATAAAGTGACAAAGTCCCATTCACTCCCCATATCGGTCTATGTAGTTGCTTCTAATCGGTTTCCCGCTTTAAATCAGTATAATACGAAAACAGTGCCCTGCGTTAATGGTTTCATAAAAAATTTATTAAAATTCCCCGCTGCGAAAAAAAAGATAAGATCAGCATCCGCCCTTCAGCTGTGCTTATTTTACTCAACTCCCAGTATTTTAATGTGGGTTTCCATAGCATCTTTATCCGTTACTGTTCATAAAAAAAACCTCCACCGTATAAACGGGGAGGTTATTCTTGTAATATCTAGGTAATTGTTCTATTTCCTACGCGCGGGAGATATATTTACCTTCACGAGTATCAACGAGCAAGATGTCTTCTTCGTTGATGAACAATGGAACCTGAACACTGTGTCCGGTTTCAAGCTTGGCCGATTTCGTAGCACCTTGAGCCGTGTTTCCTTTAACGCCAGGCTCAGTTTCAACAACCTTAAGCTCTACGCTGGTAGGAAGGTTGATCCCAAGAATCTCACCTTTATAACTAACGATGTTTACAGTCATGTTCTCTTTAAGGAAATTCAATTCCCATTCCAATTGCTTTTCGGACAATTCGAATTGGTCATAAGTTTCGTTATCCATGAATACATGGTCCGATCCACTGGCATAGAGATATTGTACACCACGGTTTTCGATAATAGCACGGCCAATCGTTTCACCTGCACGGAATGTACGCTCTACTGTATTACCGTTACGTAGGTTCTTAAGCTTGGAACGGACAAATGCTGCGCCTTTACCTGGCTTAACGTGTTGGAAATCAATAACGGTAAAAATATCTCCTTCTACCTCTACGGTCAAACCTGTTTTAAAATCATTTACTGAAATCACTAAAATCCCTCCAAAATTATAATTAATCTACTACATCACGCTTACTTACAGTACTGTATATTCTTTAGACGAATGGGTCAGCAGTGATATTCCGCTCTCTGTGATCACAATGTCATCTTCAATACGTACTCCGCCAATGCCCGGCAAATAAATACCAGGCTCCACAGTTACAACCATCCCCGGCTGCATAATATCGTCACTAAGTTTAGACAAACGCGGCCACTCATGAACTTCCATTCCAAGTCCATGGCCTGTGCTGTGTCCAAATTGTTCACCATATCCGTAGCTAGCAATGATATCACGTGCCAAGGCATCACATTCCCGTCCAGTCATACCCGGCTTGATATGCGCTAAAGTATGTAGCTGAGCTTCCAGCACAATATCATAGATCTCTTTCAGCTTCGGATCCGGTGCTCCGAGTGCAATGGTTCTTGTCACATCTGAACAATAGCCATCAAGTAATGCACCGAAATCAAGGGTAATGAATTCATTGCCTTGAATTACGCGGCTGCTTGCTACGCCGTGTGGCATGGACGAACGTTCGCCTGAAGCAACAATCGTATCAAACGATGAAGAAGTTGCACCATGGGTACGCATATAAAATTCCATTTCCAAATCAACATCGCGCTCAGTCATACCCGGCTTGATCACGTTCAGAATATGACTGAATGTAGCATCGGCCAGATCTGCTGCACGTTGCATAACGGCAAGCTCTTCCTCATCCTTGAACATACGAAGGTCTTCCACAGCTTTGGAAATTGGAACTAACACTGCCGGCTTAAGTGCTTCTGCATATGCGGTGTACGCGCTGAATGAAACATCATCCTGTTCGAAACCAATACGTACCTCTTTACCAGAAGGCAGAAGCTCGCGAACTGTATCAATGAATTTAGTTGTATGCTCTACAACTTTAACCCCCATTGCTTGGTCCGCGGCCTGTGTCATATACCTGAAGTCAGTCAGCAGATAACAATCATCACTTGTCACCAGTACATAACCGGACGATCCGGTAAATCCACTTAAATAGCGGCGGTTATAACCGCTAGTTATCAACATTGCATCCAATCCTTGATCCTGCAAAACCTTACGCAGCTTGGAGACACGCTTGTTACCCATTTTCATTCTCCTCTCGAAATAGCCACATTGTATTTTAACATAGGGATATCCCCTTGAGAAGTTTTTTCGCGCCGTTAGGCAAGCGCTGTACTTTGCTCACGCTTCCGTTCGTCCGTATACTCAATTGCTGCTGTATATCCAATGAACATTCCCCATAGCAGAAAAATACAGAACTCACTAATGACCGTGTTCCACGGCAGCTTGAATGGGGGCTGCATAAGAAACATCTGAGAACCAGGAATAAATATAATCGCCCACCATAAAATGCCGTAGACTAGGCCTGGCCAAGGCCCCTTCAGCTTACGGAGAACCAGTACGTACAGCATAGAAGCGATGACCGAAAATACAATAAACATCATATATCCCACGAAATGTCCAAATGCTGTTGTCAAAAACGCATGTTTGAAGAAAGGCTCTGCTATAAAGCCAGGGCTGACTTGGGTAAAACTGAACCAATAAACTAGCCAATGAAGCCCACCCCAAATTAATCCTGCAAAAAAACCTAATTCGAGTGCAAAAAGCCAAATATTTGTATGCCCCGATTGTTGTTGATGAGATTTGCTCATGAAATTGCCTCGCTTTCTTTATTTTCGATGCCGATTTATCTCTCGTTCTCTCTAGAAGATAGTATGTACAGCAAAAGGCGATCCAACTAGTAATGTCTTCAAAAATTAGTTACAATGTATTATATAAATCATATTAAATACGAGAAGGTGAATTGGTTGTCCCAGGAAACTCCCAGTTACGGCGGCCAAGCCGTCATTGAAGGTGTCATGTTCGGCGGTAAGCATATCAATGTAACAGCCGTACGACGCAAGAATCAGGAAATCACTTTTTTAGAAGTACCCAAAAGCGATAAGAGCTGGGTCACGAAACTGCGCAAGATTCCGCTGCTTCGCGGCCTTGTCAGTATTATAGATGCCAGCGCTAAAGGCTCTAAGCACTTGAACTATTCTGCCGAATCCTACGCTGAAGATGAATTGGAACCGGAAGATCTTGAGAAGGAAAAAGCGAAGCCGAAGAAAAAGGATGAGGGCTGGAGCCTTGGAATGATTTTTGGCGTTGCTGTAATGGGTATTCTCTCCTTCTTGTTCGGAAAGCTCATTTTTACGCTTGTTCCGGTATTTGTAGAGGATTTTTTATTTAAAAATGTATTTGATAACTACGTACTGCACAACCTCATAGAAGGCGGCATCAAAATGATTCTTTTGCTGGTCTATTTATGGGCGATTTCTCAAACACCTGTGATCAAGCGACTGTTCCAGTATCACGGTGCCGAACATAAAGTCATCAGCGCTTTTGAAGCGGGTGAAGAACTGACTGTTCAGAACGTTCAGAAATACAGCCGTCTGCATTACCGCTGTGGAAGTAGCTTTATGATGCTGACGATTATCCTCGGTGTGATCATTTACTCCGTAGTCCCATGGGATAATCTTTGGGAACGAGTGATCCAGCGGATTATCTTGTTACCCGTCGTAATTGGTGTATCGTTCGAAGTTCTAAAGGGAACCAATGCGGTAAGAGAAGTACCAGGCCTTAAATATCTGGGTTACCCTGGATTGTGGCTGCAACTCCTTACAACCAAAGAGCCAAAAGACGATCAGGTAGAAGTATCTATTGCCTCTTTTAACCGTATGCGTGAGCTTGATGCTGCGATTGAAGCAAGAGGATATTCGGAGGCAAGTGTGTCAGGCGGCATATTGGATCCTGCGAAAGGATGAGTGATCTATGATCAGGCATGCTTTAATTTTTTGGATTACGGTTACGCTTGCGATTTTCGGTTTTGTGATTGGAGTCTTGACTGAGCCCTTCTTTACGCTGTCGAAGCTGATTCTCCCCTTAGTACTGTTAGCAATCATTTATTATGCTTACAAAAAAATGGGACCAGGCAAATACGCTCGTAGCAGCAGTGGATCTAAGGTTAAAGTGAAGCCTTCCCAGAAGACCATGTCAAAGGTAGCAGGAATTCGCAAGACTCAAGCTGCACCAGGCAAACGCAAAAGCTATCCTTTCCAAGTGATCGACGGAAGTAAAGGGAAAAATGACGATCAGCTTCCGAAGTATCACTAACTTCATAAGAACTCCAAAAAGCATCTCCACGTTTTAAGTAACGTGCGGGATGCTTTTTTCTCATATGGATACCTCGCTCGTTATCTTGGTCGCCACTCCTTAAAGAAATCTTCTCCTGCTTTGAGTCCGGCAGCATACATTTCATCGCTTTGCGCTTTTGTAATTTCAAATTGAGTCGTCCCAATCCCAAGCGTAGGAATTTTTACCGTGCGAACAAATTTATCCCCTTCAATAAACTTTTCATCATGAGCAGAGAGCATGGTAGTTACCAAGGCTTGGAGCATACTGAATGGCCCTCTGATTTTATGCGGCTGTGGATCGGTCTTACCTACCGTTTGATAACCTACCGTAGGAATTCTGTTCCCAGGTTGTATACTCCCATTATTCTTGCCGTCAAATAGCCACAAAGGGAAATTACTCAAGAGTCCACCATCTACAACATACACAAACTGCTCGGTAAAGGATTTCCCTCTTGCTGCTTGCCCGTTCAGTCTTAACATCACAGGATCAAAAAAATAAGGAATGCTGCAGCTCATTCGCACTGCCTTGGCCACTTCAAAATGCTCCGGAGAGATCCCATACTGCTCCAAGCCATCTGGCAACACCAATATCCTTCCATTTGTGATATCGGATGCGATGATAGATAATTTACCTGCAGGCAGATCACGGAAGGTGATGATTCCCTTTTTCAGTAATAATGCTCTTATCCAGGACTCCAAGGCTTCCCCAGAATATAATCCTTTCTTCAATAACACTCGCAGCGCAGGACCAACGATAGCAGTATTGTAAACGGGGCCTCGCTTCAGAAACGATGAAAAGGATGTTCCTTGGATGATCCGACACATTTCCTTCCCCTCATAGCCCGCTGCTAGTAAAGTGGCTACAATCGAACCTGAGGAGGTTCCTGCTACCCTTTTAAAAGTCCAGCCTGCCCTTTCTGTAGCTTCAACTGCTCCCGCAAGAGAAATCCCCTTTACGCCTCCTCCTTCAAATACTGCGTTAATCTCCATACACAAAAATCCCCCGTTTCCCAAAGATTCTATTGCTTATCTATGAGCACGGGGGAACATTCATGACTCCTTATGAATAACAACTAATCGATTAGGACTTAAAATAAAAGGTCAATAAGCTCGACAATCCGAACGGATTGCGGACTACGACGTCATTCGCTCTAAACATAATACTACCTGCAACTTCTTCGTACTTCTCATTATATTTGAGCTGATTAATAATTTGATCCCCACTTTGCCATTCAGCCTTTTGATCACTGGCTCCGACCTTATAGCCGGCTAACCCGATGTAGAGTTTAACATTCGTATTCTCGACTTCTTTAACCCACCAATCTACTAACTTGTCATAACGTGCTGTGCTAAAGGACAAACTCCAATAAATTTGCGGAGCGACATAATCAATCCAGCCCTGCTTAATCCATGTCCGAACATCCGCATACATGCTGTCATAAGCAGTTACCCCTGCACTAGTGTCCGAACCTGTACTATCATTTTTAATATTTCGCCATACTCCAAATGGACTGATCCCATAAGAAGCCTTAGGTTTTACCTTATGAATCTGTTCTCCCAACTGACGGACAAATTCATTAATATTATCTCGGCGCCAATCAGCTTTAGAAAGCTTTTTCGTATTATAGGTAGAATAAGCAGCATCATCGGCAAAAGTAACATTTGAAGGATAAAAATAATCATCCAAATGGACACCATCGACATCGTAACCTTTAACCACTTCCATCACCGTGTCGATGATATGTTGGCGAGCCTCCGGAATACCTGGATTAATGTATTTCTTACCCTCGGCATTCACAATCCATTCTGGATGTGCTTTTGCCACATGGTTACTTGCTAACGCTGAGGTGGAAGCATCTGTCGTTGCACGGAACGGGTTGAACCAAGCATGAAACTGCATGCCGCGGGAATGCGCAGCACTGACCATATAGCTTAGAGGATCATATCCCGGATTCTTCCCTTGTGTACCCGTCAATACCTTAGACCAAGGCACTAAAGTCGATGGGTACAGACTATCTGCTGAAGGTCTTACCTGAACAAATACAGCATTAAAGCCAACAGCTTTGAGTTTGTCCAACAAATTATCAAACTCCTGCTTTTGTTTCGTTTCATTTCCTGCAGAAGACGTTGAAGGCCAGTCTAGGTTAAACACCGTGGAGATCCAGGCTCCCTTCATCTCCTTACTAGTTGATCCACCAGGGAGAGTAGGTAATGTTGGTTCGGTTGGTGTCGTTGGTCTCGTTGGTTTTTCTGGATCGACAGATTGTGGCGGTTCAATGTTTGAGATCAAAGAAATATGCTTATTGACCTGATCCCATAACACCTGCAATCCCAATTGCTCACTTACAAAACGAATCGGTACCATTACCCGCCCCTGCTTAATCTGTACGGAGGTATCCAGCGCTACCGAAGCATCGTTAACCATTGCATTTTTCTGGCCACTGGTCAGCTTAAGGAGCATATCTCCTTGAGTAATGGTTACAGTTTTACTATTTTGATTCCATACTACGCCAGCATTTAATCCTTTACTGATCACACTAATGGGCACCATCGTTACATTAGAAGTTGTGATATATGGGGGCACATCACTAACCAGCGCCTCTCCATCCAGTTCAATGGTAATTTGCACCGCTGCGGCACGTGCACCAGGTGACCATAAAGGCAAAAACAACATAATTACTAACAAGCTCAACATCCATTTACGATAATTCATAATTCCTCCCCAAATCTAAAAAATATGTATCCAAAAAAACGAAAAAAACGGATAAATCCTTCATGCAGATGAGTGAGTGCCTCCTTCTAAAAAGGTGGTCTCTGTCTCTGCAAAAAATATAAGAAGTATCGGATAAAGCTCATACTCTCTTATATTTTTAAAAAGGACTGTATCCGTTTTGACGCTAAAAACTGGAAAAGGTTGCACTAAACAAAATAGAAACGGCTATACTATCCACAGCCTATGCTCAAGAAAGCCTTGCTACGCATAACTTTTAGGACAGTATCCGTTTCGGGAAAAAACATTTCAAGAATCGCTTGCTAGTTCGTTGTGAATCGCATATAAAGTCTGTACACGTTCTTCGTCGCGGCGGAAATATTCTACCAACGTTTCAATACGCGTAATCGAATCCCAACTTAAGTGATGCTCGATTCCTTCGACATCATTATAAATGTATTCCTGCTGTACTCCGATCAACCCGAGGAATTCCTCCAATAGTTGATGACGATCAACTAAACGTTTTCCTACTTTTTTCCCTTTGGTGGTTAGGACAAGCCCACGATATTTCTCATAGATGAGATATTCGTCCTTATCCAGTTTTTGGATCATCTTGGTCACAGAGGAGGGGTGTACTTCCAGTCCCTCGGCAATATCCGAGACCCGCGCATAACCTTTCTCATCTATGAGCTTGTATATGCGCTCCAAATAATCCTCCATGCTGGGTGTTGGCATTAAACTTTACCTCTTTTCTATAATGAGCATGGCGCCGAGCCAAACCTTGCTCTAACAATGATACATGTTTCTAACGCACCTTGGCAAGTCCTTCAAAGGAACTTACAGAGGAGTTGCACATGTTTGCCATGCTTCTATTGGGGCTGAGTTAGACATAATAAACATACTCGTCATTCCAAAGGAGCGTGAAAGTATGACAATAGTGACGCCGGAGTCCACTACTGTAAAAAGAACCAGAAAACCTACAGCGCTTTTTCTTCCAGAGCTTGTTTTCTTCGAGCCGGATGCTTTAAATTACCCTAAAGGTGAAAAAATCATGGAATGGGTAAAAGCTAACAATATCCCTTATCGTATGACCACATCACATAATCGAATTATGAATTTCCCTGGTGAAACTGAAGTCGAGCAATATAAAATTGCCAAAAGAACGCTTGTTGTAGGCCTACGCAAAACTTTGAAATTTGACCAATCCAAGCCATCGGCTGATTATGCTATTCCCATTGCCACGGGCTGTATGGGGCACTGCCATTATTGCTATTTGCAGACTACCTTAGGAGCAAAGCCCTACATTCGCGTATATGTAAACACAGGTGACATTATAGATGCTGCCAAAAAATATATTGAGGAGCGTAATCCAGAAATCACCACCTTTGAAGCTGCCTGCACATCAGATCCACTAGGACTTGAGCATATTACTGGTTCTCTGGCAGAACTAATTACATTTATGGCAAAAGAGCCCCTTGGCCGTCTGCGCTTTGTGACCAAATACCAACATGTTGAACCCCTGCTTGCTTTGGAGCATAACGGGCATACCAGAGTTCGCTTCAGCGTGAATGCAGATTATGTGATCAAGAACTTCGAGCCTGCCACCTCCCGCTTTGAGGAGCGTATTGAGGCTGCCGGAAAGGTAGCACGGGCGGGTTATCCACTTGGCTTTATCATTGCCCCAATTATTTGGTATGACGGCTGGCAAGAAGGCTATGCTGAGCTACTGGCCAAGTTAGCCCAGACCCTCCCCCCTGAAGTTGGAAAAGGATTAACCTTCGAAATGATTCAGCATCGATTCACCAAAACCGCTAAGACGGTTATAGAGAAGCGCTACCCCAAATCCAAGCTAGAGATGGACATGGAGAAGCGTAAGAAGAAATGGGGACGCTGGGGACAAAATAAATATGTCTATCCCGATGAACAGCAAACCGCCCTGCGAGAGTTTATCACAGAGCGGATATTCGAACATTTTCCGGAAGCAGGAATTGATTATTTCACCTAAAAAACGAGCCAATCTGGCGTGATTCCCTGCAGCCATACTGTGATCCGAAACATTTGATCTGTAAAGAGCAGAACGCCCATAAATACCATGAGAACGCCACCAATCTTCATCAGCACATTTGAATATTTAAGGATACGTCTGGCTCCTCCAAGAAAGAAGGCCAAGACAAAGAATGGCAATGCGAACCCGATGCTATAGGCCGTAATTAATGTGAACCACGTGCCGGGCTCACTTGCGGAAAGTGCGATAATTGCGGTCAAAATCGGTCCAATACATGGAGACCAGCCTGCAGAAAAACCGATCCCAAATATAAATGAGCCCATATATCCGGCCGGCTTCCATTTTAAATCAAGCTTACGCTCGCGAAGTAGAAATTGCGGCTGAAAGATCCCAAGCAGAAATAATCCCATCACAATAATCAGAATCGCGGATAATTGCCGGATCAGATCACGATGACCATTAAAAAATTGTCCGAATAGTCCGGCACCAAATCCCAGCGTGTAAAAAACCGCTGAAAAACCTAAAATAAAGGCCAATGTATGAGTTATGGTGCGTATACGGATTTCTTTGGTATTCGCACCTGATTTCAATTGTTGAACAGATAATCCGGTTATATACGATAAGTAAGAGGGATAAAGCGGCAAACAGCAAGGGGATATAAACGATGCTACCCCTGCTGCTAAGGCTATTCCTGCATTGATATTAGACAAGGTAGCGGCTCTCCTTCCGGCATTCGAGTCACTTCAGGGAAATATTTGTAGCTCCATCCTATAAAAACGCATACCGTATATTTTATTCGCTGTTTATGCGGGCAAACCCTTTTTACCGATCAAAGTCAACACTAATAGGGATATGAGTAAAAGCACAATGGTAGCACCAGGGGCCAGATTCCAAACTCCTGCAACTACTAATCCGCCTACAACAGCTATTTCCGAAATGATGACGGATAGAATGACTGAGGATTTAAAGCTTCGAGATAACAATAAGCTGATAGCCACCGGAATGGTCAGTAGAGCAGATACTAGCAACGATCCGACAATTTTGATCGCAGTACTGATTACAAGCGCCGTCAGAATGGTAATTAGCATGTTCAGCAGCTTCACTGGCAGTCCGCTTACACTTGCAGCATCCTCTTCAAAGCTAAGCAAAAAGAACTCTTTAAAGAACATCGTAACCACTACTACTACTGCAATCGTCACAATCCCCACAACGATTAAATCAGTATTATTTAGCGTATAAATGCTACCGAACAAGTAACTCATAACATCTGCATTATAACCTTTTCCTAAGGTGAAAAAGAGTGAGGCTAAAGCCACCCCGCCAGACATAATGATGGCAATCGAGAGCTCTGCATAACTCTTATAAGCCTTGCGAAGCTTCTCTATCGCGAAGGAAGCCACCACTGCAAAAATAAGACCGGCTCCCAGCGGGTAAAAGCCTGTTAAAAAGCCAAGTGCTACACCGGCTATTGTAACGTGAGCCAGCGTATCCCCTATCATAGATAAACGTCTGAGCACAAGAAAAACGCCTATAAGCGGCGCTGTAATACCTATCAGAAGACCGCCCGCAAGCGCTCGCTGAAAAAAATCGCTAAATAGAATTTCCAACTTTAACTCTCCTCCGTAGAACAATTGAAACATTTTTAAAAGCTTTTATTAAAATCTTTTTTCGATCCCTCCCAAACCCTCCCTTCCAAGGGAGGGCCCCAAGGGCTCTGCCCTCTGGACACCCGTCAAGTGCAACTGGCGTAGGAGGTGGGGTTACTGAACTTAGATGGCGCGAGGTAAGATCGCTTTCGCCCCTTACGGGGCACGCTTACAGCGTCACGTTATTTAGATACGGAAAGGATTAGATGAAATTGAGATCAATAGAAATGCAACCAAACAATAAATAATTATCTCTAATTTCCACTCTCCAGCTCTATGTACGCTCCCCAATAATCGAGGGCTCCCTCTACTACCAGAGTTTAAGTATGACCTAAGAGAGCGTGTGCTGCAGGTTCTCTTCCGTACAATTCTGCAAATCATGAGAGTGACGGGAGAAAAAGTTAATCTTACCGTTCGTTTGCACAGGTTCATTCCCTAAGTAATTCTTAATCATGTCGATATCATGCGACACCATAAGGAATGTCATATGATGATGAGCATGCATATGTGTAATTAAATCAAAGAATCCTGCTTGTGATTCAGCATCAATACCGACTGTAGGCTCATCCAAAATTAGCAGATCCGGATGGTTAATCAGCGCACGTGCCAGAAATACACGCTGCTGCTGACCGCCTGAGAGCTGGCCTACTCTTTTCTCCGCAATATCCTGTATTCGCATCACTTCCAGCGCATCTTCGCACTGACGATGCTGAGCCTTAGATACTCTTCGAATAATATTCTTGTTGTTGTACAAACCAGATAGCACTACTTCCCGCACCGTTGCTGGAAACAGGGGATTGAAGGCGTTCTTTTGTGGAACATAACCAATCCGTTCCCAGTCTTTAAACTTGCGGACAGGCGTTCCGAATAATTTGATTTCACCACTACTGGCTGGAAGCAAACCGACGATCATCTTCATCAATGTTGTTTTACCAGCGCCATTAGAACCAATGATACCGAGGAAGTCTCGTTCTCTTACACTATAGTTAAGATTTGAGATCACCTTCTGTTCGCCATATGAAAATGAAAGATCCTGTATATCGATGATATGCTGATGGCAGTCCAAGGATACCGATTGCATACTTAAGCACCGCCTTTTCCTTATACTATCCTTTTTATTGTAAAGCCATAATCAGATTTAGCAAATTTTTCTCCATCAATGTGAAGTAGTTATCCCCATTCTTTTCTTGCTCCGCAGTAAGACCCTCTACTGGATTAAGCACCATAGTGGACACACCGGCTTCAGCTGCTAATGTCTTTGCGAGTTTATCGGAGACCAGTTCTTCAAAAAAGATATACCGAATGTTCTCCTCTTTAACCATCTTCGCCAGTTTGACTAGATCCTGTCCACGCGGCTCAGCATCTGGGGATAATCCCATAATCGCATGCTGCTCAAGTTTATAGTCACGGGCAAGATAGGAGAACGCTTGGTGCGAAACTACAATTTTGTGATTAGGCAGCTTGCTAAGCTCCTGTTCAAACTTACTATCCAATGCTTGTAAACGTTCAGCAAGCTTATTGTAACGATCTTCATAACCATCTTTATGCTCCGGGTCCACGGACTGAAGGCTTTCTTTTATATTACGAGCCATGATCATCGCTGATTTCGGACTTACCCAGGTATGTGGGTCTGTGTGCAGACTGTCCCCAGAGGTATGGCTACTATGATCAGCATCTTCCTCATGATGATCTTCTTCACTGCTTCCCCCGTGATCATGTCCATCATCTTCATCAGTCATTATTAAATCAACGCCTTTACTTACTTCAACAGCTTCCACTTTACTGCTACTATCAAGTCCTTTTAGAAAATTAGGAACCCATCCCTCAAGCCCTGCTCCATTGTACAAGAATAATTGCGCTTTGGAGGTATTGACAATATCCTGACTGCGAGGTGTCCAATCATGCGGCTCTACGCCAACTGGAAGCAGATTAATGACATTTATATCATCTCCACCAATTTCTTGAGTAAACTCATAAATAGGATAAAATGTAGTTACAACATTTACTTTCCCTTCAACTATACTTCCACTGCTCTTTGGTCCACATGCAGTGAGTGTAAATACAAGCACGAGTGCAAGTATGAGTAGGCTTATTCGTGACCTCATAGCAACCATTAAAATGATCTTCCTCTCAAATCGTAATCTTTACTATCAGAAGTATAATAGTAATTATTACGATAAGTCAATAATAAATCATCTAGATCAGATGACCCAGCACTTTATCCCTGCTTGCTTTTACTTAGAAAAAAGGAATGTTCCCACAGCCTAACTGGCTGAAGGAGCATTCCTTTTCTTTTATAACCCATTGCAATTATATATTCTATATAACCGCTCTTACTTCACAATAGCTCCGTTTGGCATGCTGTCTGGAACTGTGGCGAGAGTTAACTGATCACCTTTAGAAGCCGCTAGAATCATCCCTTGCGACAATTCACCACGCAGTTTCACTGGTTTCAGATTCACAATACAAATCACTTTTTGTCCTACCAGTTCTTCAGGTGTGTAAAACTTCGCAATACCAGAAACGACTTGACGCTGCTCATAACCTAGATCCAGTTGCAGCTTCAGCAGTTTATCGGCTTTCTTCACAGGCTCAGCTGCAATGACTTGAGCTACTCGAAGCTCAGCCTTGGCGAAATCGTCGATGCCGATCTCTTCTTTATGCTCTTCCTCAGGCTCGGATACCGCAGGGGCAGCAGGGGCTGTTTCAGTTACTTCAGCAGCCGACTTACCTGCGCCCATGGCTTCGGCGATATAAGCTACCTCTTGCTCCACATCCAGACGCGGGAAGATTGGATTGCCTTTCACCAGCTTCGTTCCTGCCGGAATCAGACCGAAAGTCTTTCCACTGTCCCATGTCGTCAGCTCGCCTGCTTCAATGCCAAGCTGTTCCCAAATCTTCGCTGGGGTTTGCGTCAAGAACGGCTGCAGCAGAATGGAAGCGGTACGAAGACCTTCCACAAGATGTCTCATCACGGAAGCGAGCTCAGCTGTTCTGCTCTCATCCTTAGCAAGCACCCAAGGTTGTGTCTCATCAATGTATTTATTGGTGCGGCTGATAAAGATCCCGATAGCAGTCAGCGCTACGGAGAACTCCATTTTTTCCATCGCTTCTTCTACTTTGGCATAAGTATTCTCTGCCGCCGCTTGAAGCTCACCATCAAAGGCAGTTACATTTCCTTCATACGCCGGAAGCTCTCCTCCGAAATACTTCTCTACCATCGCACCTGTCCGGTTCAACAGGTTACCAAGGTCGTTAGCAAGATCATAATTAACTCGATCTACAAAGCTTTCAGGTGTGAAAGTGCCATCCGAACCAAATGGTACTTCGCGTAACAAGTAATAACGCAGCGCATCCAGACCGTAACGATCGATCAGTGTAACGGGGTCTACTACGTTCCCCTTGGATTTCGACATTTTGCCATCCTTCATGAGCAGCCAGCCATGTGCAAACACCTTTTTCGGAAGAGGCTCGCCCAGCGCCATTAGAATGATTGGCCAGTAAATCGTATGGAAACGGACGATTTCTTTGCCGACAATATGCACATCTGCAGGCCAGAAATTATCGTACAGACTGCGATCCTCGGAACCGTATCCCAAAGCAGTAATGTAATTTGTCAAAGCATCGATCCATACGTACACTACATGCTTTTCATCGCCTTTAACCTTAACACCCCAATCGAAAGTCGTACGGGAAACCGCAAGATCCTCCAGACCCGGTTTGATAAAGTTATTGATCATTTCATTCTTACGGGATTCCGGCAAAATAAACTCCGGATTCTCCTCATAAAATTGCAGCAAACGATCTGCATATTTACTCATCCGGAAGAAATAACTCGCTTCTTTCACCAGTTCAACGGGATGACCGCTATCAGGGCTTTTTGCGCCAATGATTACGCCATTGTCATCTCGAACAATATCAACCAATTGTGTTTCTGTATAGAAGGTTTCATCCGGAATACTGTACCAGCCTTCATATTCGCCTTTATAGATGTCACCTTGCTTGAGCAGTCGATCAAAAATATCCTGAACCACCTTTTTATGACGTTCTTCCGTTGTACGGATGAAGTCATCGTTTGAGATGTCTAGCTTGCGCCATAATTCCTTAATGCCAACAACGATGTCATCTACGAACTGTTGAGGGGTTTTACCTGCTTCCTCTGCCTTCCGTTCAATCTTTTGACCATGCTCGTCTGTACCTGTAAGATACCTTACATCATAGCCGCGTAGACGTTTGTATCGGGCCATTGCATCTCCAGCTACGGTAGAATAAGCATGTCCGATATGCAGCTTATCACTCGGATAGTAAATAGGTGTAGTCAAGTAAAAAGTTTTCTTCTCACTCATTGATTCATCATCCTTTCTTTCATAAAAAGACAAAAAACTCCCGCCCCTATCATGGGGCGAGAGTATAACTCACGCGATACCACCCAAATTTCCTGTCTCTTCACAGAGAACAGGCTTCGCCAGTTCCCTCTTGGGAACTGTCCATTAACGCTGGAACACGCCGTTATCTTACACGAACCTCAATTGCAGTTCCCGCTCGAACACGGTTCCTCCCGGACCATATTCAATCTAACGCTCCATACCGGCTTTCAGCTCGTTCCGGCTCTCTGTAATGGACGTACCGATTTACTTATCCGTTCCTCGGAATTCATACTATTATCTGTGAATATACCCAATGGTATGGGCTTGTGTCAAGTCACACGGGCAGAATCCTTCTTCGCAGGGTGTTCCTCAAGAGGCGGAACCGGATCAAGTCCCCCTGGATGGAAGGGATGGCATCTAGCAATCCGCTTGGCAGCAAGCCACGAACCTTTCACAGGACCATGGACTTCAATAGCTTCAAGCGCATAAGCAGAGCAGGTTGGATAGAAGCGACAAGTTGCAGGCTTAATCGGGGAAATGTACTTGCGGTACACCCGAATGGGAGCCTGAATCGTTCTACGTAGGGTTGCCATTTCTAAACCCCTTTTTTGCTATCTGCCGCTGCGATTAGTTCTTCTTCCCGGTTCTCTTCACATTCTTTGCAATAACCGAACACCTCAAATTTATGCTTGACTACCCGGAATTGATCAGGTGTATCCGTTAAATTCATCGGGCAGAAATTAATCGGGTAGGTTTTCTCGCATTGAAGGCAGATCATATGATGATGGTGATCCTGATGATTACAGCTTCCCTTGAATTTCACTCCGTCTTCAAAGACGATTTGCTCAAGTACACCAAGCTCTTCCATTACACGCAGATTGCGGTACACGGTATCAAAGCTAAGTCCGCTATACTTGCGGCCCATATGCTCATAGACATCCTTCGCTGACAAATAACCCTTATTCTCGCCGAATAACTTGGCAAGCGTTTTGCGTTGGTCGGTGATTCGCAGACCTTGCCCCGACATGACCTCTAATATTTGTTCTGTCGACAGCATACGCTCATCTCCCATAACATTTCAGTTCATTTGTAATTCACTCTCTTAATAATGCCCCAAAATAAATGCCCCGTCAATGAAACAACCAAGCGTATGAGCGCTCATCAGTTTAAATTCATACATTTAAATACAAAAAGTCCGGCTGAGTATTCCTTTACGGAATATTCAGCCGGACTTTTATTTCAGGTGAATCCCAAAAAGCTTTATTTCTTCGCTGGTAGCGGTGTAACCAGGAAATTCACCGGCAAGTTACTACCAGAAGCTGCTGTGAACAAAATCTCCACGGAGCCGCCATAATCACCAGTACGATAAATCACACTGTTCATGTCAGCACTAGAGAGACTTCCCGAAGTAGGCATTTGTACGATTTGACCATTAACCATGACAGGTCCCATGTAATTACCGCCACGTGGATTAAATGTAATCAATGAATTAGGTGCAACACGATCGAATTTGATTTTGTACAACACGCCGAAGTTACCTGCATTAGACGCTTCAGTACCATTCATTGGGTCTACACCGGTCAAATTCAAATCACTCGAATTGTCACCGAGAAGAAGTCTTACAGGAGTTGTTCCTACTTCGTCAGTAACCGTGATGATGCGTGTAGAATCAGCATAAGTTCCCCGGTTATGCACCCCATCACGATCCAATATTGGAAGTGTAGGAAGTGTAGTTAGAGGATCTTTATTCGCATCGATCATCATGACATTATATTCAATAGGATAATCACTAAATAAATCCGCTTGGAGGGATACAATCTCGCCTGGTTTCATTGCAATTTTGTTTAGATCCGTAAGAATCGATACACTCTCTCCTGGTTGAAGGACCGTTGTCTTATAATGTTCCCTCGTAATCATAGACTTCCAGTAACGTTCCACAGACATTTTACCAGTGCCTTCCGGAAATGAACTTGGACCGCCAAAGCCTACATACTCAGTTGTAATTGTCGTAGGGTACAGATTGTTATTCTTAGCAATCACATACACCTTCGTTTTAATATTCATATTATTCTTGTGGTGGACTAAGAAGCGAGTTCCGCCGAATGAAGTTTCTTTGTAAGTAATCCCTTCCGTATTCACCGTTTCCGGACTGTTACTACGGATAAGATTATAAGGCTCGGAAGAAAGATTATAGGCTACCTTCTGCCAAGTTGGAACCATCGATCCATCAATGTTAAACACGCTGCCTGGAGCACCGAATAATCTATAGAAATCTTCTTTACTGTACAAGACTTCATCTGAAATATTAATGGTCTTCTCAAAAGTGCTGATTGCGCCATGTGAATCTTTGACTTGAATAGCCACTGTTGCTGGACCTGGTGTAAAGAAAGCTTCTGCTTTGTTCGTCCAAGTCACTTCAATCGGATCACCGTCTGGGTCGCTGCTTAGATCCGAATAAGTGATCATTTCACCCATCTTGTAAGAATCTTTGTCTGTCGTAAAATTAGCGACTGGTGGTGTATTTGGTTTCAGTACATTGATGGTAACAGAGTAAGGATCACTCCACTGTCCACTTGCATCCATAACAGAATAGGATACTACATAAACTCCTGGTTGATCATAAACATCCTGCTTACCTTCCCAACGTTCATCTACTATAGCGGTACCATTCGGAGAAGAGCTGGAAGTCACAAAATTCACAGGATCACCAGCATAAATTTCAGTTGGCCCTGTAAAAGAAGCTTTAGGCTTCGTGTTCAGCGTGAGAATCACTCGTTTTTGCACATTATCAACCGTATAAGGAATGCCTAATGCCCCGGTTATGGACGTCAAAGGAATCATGAATGTACCATTGGTTTGGTAAGCTGGACCTTTCATCGTCACATTTTTACCATTAACGGAATAGATCTTACTGTCCGTCTTAAAGCGCATTACATCGGTTCCTTTGGTAACAATGGTCTCTTTCGTTTTATAATCGTAAATGTATTTCACACCTACGCGTTCCACCATAGCTCGGATCGAAACGTATGAGACACCATTCTTCACGGCCATTGGCTGATTAGCTAAATACTCAACGCCGTTTTGATACATTTTGTTGCTGTTCATCATAAGAACAAGCTGATTACTAGCTGCAGCACGAACACCATCCGTTGGAATAGGCTGTGTAGTGGTTACAGGTGTTGCAGTAGGAATTGGTGTAGCCGTTGGTTCGGTTGTTGATGTAGGTTCAGTTGTTGTCGCAGGTTCAGTCGTCGGTTCAGTTGTTGCCGCAGGAATTGGAGTTGGTGTAGGTGATAATACTCCCCCTGGCCCCTCAGTTTGCAATGGTGGCAATGGGTCTGTAGCTTCTGGCATTACATCCGTCACAGAGGAAACAATTGTTCCTACTGTATTCGTATTACCTGAAGTATTATTGACAGCTTCAGCAAAAGCCGGCACTGCCGAGGCGGCCTGCGATACGGCCAAAACAGCAACTAACGTTAATTTCTTTAAATCCATGATATAACTCCTCTGCTCCTATTTGTAAATATAAGTAGGTCTCTGTCTTTTTCATACGCCTCTTATATTCCCCGCAAAAACGCAACCGCTCTCATCAGAGCGGAAGAATTGCTTTTTGCCACGTTCGTTATAACAAAACATAGTATTAGACGCATCCGGCCGCAAAAAGTTTCATTTTAAAGTAAAGAAAGATTAACTCAGTATTAAAACAAGCAAAAATAACCTTTCATCCGCTACCCGAAAAATATGAGATTCCACAGTTTTATTATCACAAGTATCCCCGGCTAATACTGCGACTATAAATACCATTCATTTGGATCTACTCCAAAGAACGAAAGCATTGTGCTTGTAATGGTCCAAGCTGCCTCCATTGAGAACAAAAAGCTCGCTATCCCAACCCAGGCACTGCCTAGAATCCCTTTCTGGTAATTGATATAGCAGTATAGGGATCATATTCCATTTATATAAAAAAAAGACATGATTATCCTTAATAACTAAGAATAATCATCTCTATGTTTTAAATCATTTAATCTTATGTACCTTTATCACAGTCGCAGGCTGGTCGAATAGGCCCCTCGCCCT
>NZ_NFUX01000157.1:0-1253 GCF_002264385.1 Paenibacillus sp. VTT E-133280 | reverse complement strand
ACTGTCTATCGATTTATAAAAGGCATTTTTTAGAATCCTCGGGTTTTGCTTGATCCTCCGTTTTATTCTTTCTAAAAAATCACTGTAGGGTAATCTACAATTGGGATAAATTCGAAGAATCCGCAAGAAAACGAACATAAAAAAACAGGTTGACTATGGTGGTATCTAACCATAATCGACCTGCTAGACGTAACGCTATTGCGTTATTTAAGTTATAAACCTAAGCATTGCCGTGCGTACAAACAAAATAGTAAAAATCTTTATATAGGTAATATATGAGATATATGTGTCATTGTTTGAATGATGGATTGAGTCGGCAAATGATTGATTCCCCTCGAGTTTAGACTCTTTTACTCATCATGATCTTCATCAAAGATAGCTTCAAACTCTTCATCGCTATAATTTCTATTGCTTGGTATATGATAACGTTGAGGTATCCCGTTATGATCTAGCACATGATCAACAGCACCGTCTTCATCAGAAACAACGAAAGTAATTTCGTCATCACCTTCATAATCTTTAGGAGTTATATCCGCCAAAACAAGCCACACACAACCCTTAATTCTATAAAACTCATTATAAAATCTAACAGACTTTTCTATATCATCATGTATAACTCCATACAGTTTAAACTTATCCTTATAATCTCGGGCTATCTTCAAAGCTTGGTTAGCTGTTAGATTAGTATTTATTCTTTCTTGCATTAATCATCAAATCCTTTCCAATTCGATAAAGGCCATTGTCCGTTCCTTAGTTTGAATATATATCTTTGTGCTTCATATATTTCTTCAATACTAAATTCACCTTTATTTTTCATAATTTCTCTATAAACATACTCTTCCTTTTCTAAAGTCGATAATTTCATATAATTTTCTTTTCCAAGTTCTCCAAAGTGCTTAGCGTGATAAGATTCATGAACTACACTTAAGTAAGAAGCATCAGGTCTTAATACGATCTGTCCAGTATTTGGATTGAAACCTCCCACAGCCTTTTCAGGTAGAATAGTTCCCTTCTTATCCATAATAACTTTTATATTATTTAAATTCATTTCGCTTTTAAACTTCTTTATGTCTCTGATACTCATAATTCTTAATCCATCAGTGGTTAATTTATTTTGTCCACTAACAGGCATTTCTTCCCATAATTTAAAATCAATAGTCTCTTGCACTAGATCTATTTCTTTTGGAATCTTTGGCTTTAGCAATCCGCCTTCTGTGGATAATAAAGATTTTTCTACCGGACCATACAACAGA
>NZ_NFUX01000025.1:0-79665 GCF_002264385.1 Paenibacillus sp. VTT E-133280 | reverse complement strand
AATGCCTAGCGGAGCGCCTGATGCTCGCGGCAGCAGTGCTATGGCTAGTGGAGCAGCTGGCACAAGAAACCGCGGAAATAGTAATCAGCGAATGGTTTCTGTCGAAGTGGGCATTCATGATGAGAGCAGCATTGAAATTGTCAGCGGACTTAATGAAGGAGACAAAGTGATCATTCCTACAGTAATCTCTACCAAAACGGGTACAACTAGTACTGAGATGCAAATGCAAGGCGGTATGGGTGGCGCCGGTTTCGGCGGCGGAGGCTTTAGCGGTGGTGGCGGCTTCAGTGGAGGTGGTGCTGGTGGCATGGGCGGAGCACCAGCTGGTGGTGGTGGAGGTGGCAGCAGATGAGTGCTTCAGCACCACTGATCCAAGTCCAGAACATGACCCATGGCTATAATATGGCCGGAGAAACTATGACAGTCCTGAAAAATCTTTCCTTTACAATCGACTTCGGAGAGTTCGTAGCGATTATAGGTCCTTCCGGTTCTGGTAAATCAACACTCATGAACATGCTTGGATGCCTCGATATATCAGATGAGGGAAGTTACCTTCTGGACGGGCAAGAGGTTCGCAAATTATCCGACAACAAGCTGGCTATTATCCGAAATGAGAAGATCGGCTTTATCTTTCAAAATTTCAATCTTCTCCCCAAATTGTCTGCTGTCGAGAATGTAGAGCTTCCTCTAATATACCGCGGCCTCTCACATCGAGAACGTAGAGAAACGGCGCAACAGGCACTCCTTAAAGTAGGCTTGGAGGAAAGAATGCATCACCGACCTTCTGAGCTTTCTGGAGGACAGCAACAGCGTGTTGCGATTGCGCGAGCCATGGCTGGATCTCCCCCGATTCTACTTGCAGATGAACCTACCGGGGCGCTTGATACGCGAACTGGACAAGAGGTCATGCAGATGATTCGAGAATTAAATGAGCAAGGTCATACAATCATCCTAATCACACATGACCTCGAAATTGCAAAGCAAGCGAAGCGGATCATTCGTATTCAGGATGGCAACCTCGTAGAAGATCGGAGGAATGCGAGGTGAAATTATTTCAAAGTATGCGGATGGCTCTAAAAAGTATTTACAGCAGTAAAGTAAGAGCTTTTTTAACGATGCTGGGTATTATTATTGGTGTATCATCCGTTATCATTCTCGTTTCTGTGGGGCAGGGAACTACTTCTCAGATTACGGAGCAGCTTAATGGACTCGGAACAAATCAGCTGACGGTAAACATCACTGGCCGCGGGGCTACCACCTCCCTCACCTATGAAGAAGCCTTAGCACTAGGAGATATAGAGGGGATAGAAAATGTAGCTCCTGTAATCAGTGGCAACGTTACAGCCAAGCATAATACTGAGAATGTTAGCGTTACTGTTGAAGGCATTACACCTTCTTATGAGGACGTTAAGGATTTCCATGTACAGTCAGGACGTTTCCTGCTTGATATAGATACAGAGTACCGGCAGAAGGTTGCGCTGATAGGCACAGGTACGGCTGAGGATTTATTCGGCACAGATGATCCTATAGGCCAAAAGGTACAGCTAAACGGGATCAGCTATAAAATCGTCGGCCTGTTGGAAGCCAAAGGCTCTAGTCTAAGTGGTTCCAACGATGATATCTTATTAATCCCTATAGCTACTGCAGAACGTCAGTTAAAAAGCAAAGGCGTACGTTCTATCACAATTGCGACGACTTCAGCAGACACTGTAGCCACGGTAAAAGATAAACTAGAGAGTACACTGGATGCTAAATTTAATTATGCGGATAATGCTTTTAGTGTATTTGACTCTCAAGAGATGCTGGAAACTGTAAATTCTACGACAGCTACGCTTTCAATGGCACTTGCGGGAATTGCCGGCATTTCACTATTTGTTGGGGGGATCGGCATCATGAATATTATGATCGTATCCGTCAATGAAAGAACAAGAGAAATTGGTATCCGCAAAGCAATCGGCGCCAAAAAGTTCGATATTCTCGCTCAATTCATGATCGAATCCATTGTGCTTAGCGGATTGGGTGGGGTGATCGGTGTTGGTATTGGAGTCGCAGGTAGTTGGCTCCTAGGAAAGTATACTTCACTTACCGTATCCATTGCCTGGGATATGGTACTGATCTCTTTTGTTTTCTCCTTGCTTATCGGCGTAATTTTCGGAATGATGCCTGCGAACAAAGCCGCACGGCTTCGCCCCATTCATGCACTACGTAACGAATAGTTACTTCAAGTCAGCTGCCCAGTCATTAATATGACTGGGCAGCTTTTTAGCATAACAGAACGCATATTTTTGAGGCTGAGCTAGGTATCATTTACGAAGACGGTGGGTAATAGGATTTATGGATTTGAATATAGATAAGGCAATAGGCTCATACCGTAATCATTAATTTTATTATTATCGATATTTATTTGAGGAAGCGATTGCTCTATAAGTAGGACGTCCTATATACTTGTTGTACTACAAACTGCGGTCCACACACAATTTATCTTTCCCATGCCACATTTCCCATTATGTTACAACACCTCTTTTTCACATAGTCACTCTCAACATCTTTGCCTGAAAATAAAATACACCTGCCACAAATGGATGTTCCGCAGGTTATAGTTAGCAGCAATAAGATTTGTTAAACATCTTATGCGGGGAGAGAATGACCGTGGCTGGATTTTTCGATATCAAAGTAACACGCAAACTAATCTTTATTTTCGCTGCGATCTCCATTCTACTGGTTGGGATTAGTGTAGCTTCTTTACTCTATCTAAATCACACCATTAACAGAATGTCAGATTCTTTATATGAAGATGTATTTGAGAACTCTGAGCTCATACTGAGCGCTGATCGTGATCTGTATCAAGCCGCAATCGCTCTCCACTCCTCCATGAGCTCGAACCTCACTGACGCTGAACGTGATCAGTTCATTCAGGAATTTAAGGACAATAATCAACAAGCACAAGAACGGGTAGGCCTAGCAAGTTCAGACATCAGATCCATCAACAAACCCTACAGTGATTTGAAGCAGGCCAATATACTTACTGAATTAGAGAATGAGCTCCATGCCTTTGAAACATCCCTAGTCCTATGGAAGAATACAGGGAGTAAATTGATAGCTGAACGGATGCAAATCGGATGGGACCCTGCTTCATATCATGCTGTAAATCTGAACATGCAGTTAAATGAAGTTAGAACTCATCTTGATCAATCAGAAGACCTGGTAGACACCTACGCCTTACAAGTAGCAGATGGGTTCCAAGATAAAAAGAGTGCACTCTTTGCGCTATACTCATTGGTCTTCTTTATTCTGCTTCTAGTTATTATTTATCTGGGTCGCAAAATCATTTGGCTCAAAAATGAAATGCTGGAGGAACAAACACTCTATCAGCTAATCGGTGAAACCATGTCTGACTTTATTATCTTGACTGATCCTAACGGGTTGATATTGTATAGCTCCCCTTCACATTCAAGTATTCTCGGCTATGTTCCTAAAAAGGGTGACCCACTATCCAACTATATTCGTGAACCGGAAATCGCTTGGGCCAAACTAAAGAGTATCGTTCAAGGAACCCCTCGTATCTCAGAGCTACGAATGCGTGGCGCTGAAGGGCAATGGGTATGGCTAGAAACGAAGGTGTCGCCTGTTCGGGGAAGCAATAATTTCCCAGCACAATTTATGTTAGTGTCCCGTGAAATTACACAACGGAAGCAGTACGAAGAACGATTACATAAGCTAGCCTTCTATGATCATTTAACCGCAATTCCCAACCGTGCTCATTTCAAAATGTACATGGAGAATCTCATCAACCAACCCGAGGAACGGAGAAAGAATATTGCACTCGCATTGCTGGATTGCGACAGATTCAAGCAGTTAAACGATACCTTAGGACATCTGGCAGGTGACGAATTTCTCCAACTGCTCTCTCGAGAGCTTTTGCAAACGGTTAAAGGTGTAGGCCAGGCGTTCCGGATTGGCGGTGATGAATTCGCGGTGGTACTGCACCGATTTACCTCTCCAGAAATGTTAGATGAAATGCTTCAGCGGTTGCTTAAGTTATTCAACAAATCTTGGTCTATTGACAATGGATCTAGCTTCCACACCTCCGCAAGTATTGGCGTAGCCCTATTTCCTGAAAATGGAAGCAGCATTAATGAACTTCTGCGTGCCGCAGATCTAGCGATGTACCTTTCTAAAGACCATGGTGGGAATGAAGCTAATCTCTACTACGATCTATTGGATGTAGGTTTAGCCAACCAAACCATCGGAAAACCATAAGAACAACAAAAAGAGCTGTTCCAGGGGTCAAAACCCTGAAGCAGCTCTTTTTTATTCTTTTAACTGGTTAACTGCAGATGATCATCTGAGATCCCATCATTCTCCTGATCACGATCTATAACCATCACCTTGATCAGCTCGTCATCCGTGGAACAATCAATAAAGCGATCGCCATCGCCATCTTTCTCTTCCCAGTCATTAAGACGTAATATATACCCGATAGAATTGGTATCTGGCAACACCTCAATGCGTGCAACTGCACGCCCATCCTCCATATACCGAAAGTCGCATTGTCCATCCTGAATTCCTGTATCCCAAACCCAAAGATTCCAGCCTTGATATTTCCCATCTGGCCGTTCATAGTGTACTTCGATAATTTTAGATCTCGGGGCTGGCTCACCACATTCATCATAGAGCACCATCATCGACAAGCCTTCAATTTCCACCTCGCTACCTGTAATTCTTCGGAATGCTTCTGTCCCTGCTCGGGTATGATCCACTACCACATTCCAACCGTTATTAGCTTCAGGAAGAGATAGCTTTACTCGATCATTATTGGCATTAAAAATGACTGTTATATTGTTCCAGAGATCGCCTCCTGCATGATTTCTAAGCAGGTACGACACGATCCCCCCATCACAGCGCATAAATTCCAGCGAACGCTCAATTTCCTGCCTACCATGCAGACGAAATGCCGGATGTGTACGCCGCAGTTCGATCAAGCCTTTATAATATTGAAATACAGGATTAAACACACTCTTCATATTCCAGCGGATCGCGTTAATCGTATCACCGCTACGATAGCTATTATGATCTCCAAATTTACTGCGCAGGAGTTCATCACCGGCATGCAGGAATGGAATCCCTTGCGAGGTCAGGATGATTCCATTTGCAAGCAGGGATCGGCGCACGGTCTCATTGCTGAGAATATTCTCCAGATCTACATTTACGTAAGGATTAGCCCGTGAAGCAGCATCCTGAAATCCCCCTTGTACGGTAAGCACCTTATCCCATAAATTCAAATTATCATGGGCCGTTACATAGTTCACCGATTCCACAGGAGAGTCTGTAAATTCGTGGATGGCTCCTTTGATTCCGGCTGCAACAGCCCCTTCTTTGCCGTATTCCCCTGTAATGAAGCCCCGTCCCCATCCATCACTATCACCTTTGATCGCCGAACGGAAGTTATCGTTGAAGACAGCATATCCTTTTCCCCGCTGCACACCTTTTAGCGTCTTTGTTGCCAGTGGAGAATCCCCTCCTGTCCAAGGTTCGCCATATAACAGCAGATTAGGATTTACCTCAAGTCTAAGCTCTTCCGTTATTTCACGCATGGTCACACTATCCATCAGACCCATAAGATCAAATCTGAAGCCATCAATATGATACTCCGTAGCCCAGTAGGACAAAGAATCCTTAATATATTTGCGTACCATCGGACGCTCTGTAGCCAGCTCATTACCCACGCCCGAGCCATTAGATAAACGTCCCAAGTAGTCACGGCGATAGAAGTAATCTGGTACAAGCGGCTCAAAGGGGCCCTTCTCCACAGCGTACGTATGGTTGTAAACCACATCCATAATCACTGAAATCCCACGACTATGCAGTGCCTGAACCATTTCTTTAAATTCCCGAATTCGTAGCCCTGGATTGGTAGGATCAGTGCTATACGATCCTTCCGGTACGTTATAATGCTGAGGATCATAGCCCCAATTGTAGTCGTTATGTTCAATGGATGAACCACGCTTCATTACACTCAGCTCATCTACAGTCTGAAAATCAAACACAGGCATCAGATGTACATGGGTGATACCCAATTCGACCAGATGATCCATACCTATTGCATTTCCTTCCGAATCTTTTAATCCAAATTCTGTAAATGCTTTAAATTTACCCTTATTGTACATGCCAGAGCTCTCATGTGAGGAGAAGTCACGCACATGCAGCTCATAAATAACCGCGTCTGCAGGATGCTGCAATGGAGGAGCAACATCCTTCTCCCAATGCTCAGGATGGGTCCTACGTAAATCAACGATTGCTGTTCTTAAACCATTTGCCGATACGGCTGTTGCATAGGGATCTACTGCTTCCGTCACACTTCCATCAGCAAATACAGCACGGTACATATAATATTTCCCTTTTAAATCACCTGATAACTTAGTCTGCCAGACTCCGCCGTTCTGACGCTGCATATATATAATACGCCCACTATCTGCAGAGCTCAGATCAAATCCAATGTTACGTTGATTTCCATCTGTTTCGTACAAAACTAGAGATACAGCAAAAGCAGTAGGTGCCCAGACTTTAAATACACTGTACTCCATCGAGTACGTTAAGCCCAGGTCTTTACCTTCATAGACCTCAAACATTAATTCTGTATTTATAACATTTTTACTCATGAGTTAACACCATCCTATGGCTCCCTGCCTAACTTATAGGGATGCTTATAAGTCCAAATATTTCCAATTTAGATCATATTAATACTTGCACAGCTCTGCAAGTCGATAAAGGAGTATAAACTTTCTATGGATTCATACTATTATATGTAAGACATATTTACAGGTTTGGGTTCCTTACCGACTTTATACTCATCACTATTACTATCGGCATAGACATCTGTACAATAAAGCAAATAAAAAGTGAATTTAGTTATTCTAAATTGAGTATAACGCTCTCCCATGAACATAAGCCAACACAAGAAATAAAATTATTGATTTAAACACAAAAAAACCGACTTCCAAACATCGGAAGTCGGTAATAGTAGTTGGAACGTTATAAAACGTTTAACGGAGTAATGCATATGGAAATAGTTAGTTAGTGATGCTTTGAACAAGTGCAGCTACTTCTTCAGCAGTGCCAAGTTGCAGTGCTTTTGCAGCCAGTTCCTTCATGTCGGCAGCCGACAATTTAGAAATTTGACTACGTGCTGGCAGAATTGACGTTGCACTCATACTGAATTCATCAAGGCCAAGACCTAGTAAGAGTGGAATCGCTGTTGCGTCCCCAGCCATCTCACCGCACATTCCAGTCCATTTACCTTCTGCATGCGCTGCATCAATTACATTTTTGACCAGACGCAGGATGGCCGGATTGTATGGCTGATACAGGTAAGACACCCGTTCATTCATACGGTCAGCAGCCATTGTATATTGAATAAGGTCATTCGTACCAATACTGAAGAAATCAACTTCCTTTGCAAACTGGTCAGCCAATACAGCAGTGGAAGGAATCTCAACCATAATGCCGAGCTGAATGTTGTCAGACACTTCCTTGCCTTCTTCACGAAGCTTCGCTTTCTCTTCAAGCAGAAGATCACGGGCTGCACGGAATTCACCAAGTGTTGCGATCATAGGGAACATAATGCGAAGATCCCCATGAACACTTGCTCTCAGTAAAGCACGCAGTTGCGTACGGAAAATATCCTGACGATCCAGACAAAGACGAATTGCGCGGAATCCTAAGAAAGGATTCATTTCCTTTGGTAGATCCAGATACGGAAGTTCTTTGTCGCCACCGATATCAAGTGTACGTACAACTACCGGTTTGCCTTTCATATTCTCAAGCACAGTACGATAGGCGTTATATTGAATTTCCTCAGAAGGCAACTTATCGCGGCCCATGTATAGAAACTCAGTACGATACAAGCCTACACCTTCGCCACCATTCTCAATTACACCATTGACATCGTTTGGTGTACCGATATTAGCTGCCAACTCCACGTGCTTACCGTCTGCAGAAATCGTTGGTTTATCACGAAGTTTCTTCCACTCTGCAATTTGCAAGTCGTAAGCTTCCTGCTTGCGAACGTACGCTGCCACTTCTGCTTCACTAGGATTAATAAGAACGTCTCCGTTCAGACCATCGACAATCACTAGATCCCCAGAATTCACTTCTGTCATGACATTCTTAGTTCCAACAACTGCTGGAATTTCCAAGGAGCGTGCCATAATCGCTGAGTGGGACGTACGTCCACCAATGTTTGTTGTGAAGCCTTTAACATACTTGCGATTTAGCTGTGCTGTGTCAGAAGGTGTTAAATCCTCAGCGATAACAATAACCTCTTCATTGATTTCTGCAGGACTAACATAATGAATACCCAGCAAATGGTTCAGCAGGCGCTTGGTCACATCACGCATGTCAGCTGCACGTTCTTGTAAGTAAGCACTCTTCATGTTTTCGAACATTTCAATGAATTGTGTAGCTACTTCGTTTAGTGCATAGTCCGCGTTAACCGATTCCTGACGAATTTTATCAATTACGGGATTAATCAGCTCAGGGTCCTCAAGAATCAGCAGATGGGATGCAAAAATCTCTGCTTTCTTCTCTCCTAGTTCTGCTAAAGTACGCTCTTTAATGGTTTGCAGTTCAGCACTTGATTTAGCAAGTGCGTCATTCAACTTGGCGACTTCTGCTTCAGGATCACTGATACTAGTCTTTGTAATTGTATAATCCGGATGTTTCAGGATAAAAGCACGGGCTACTGCAATCCCTGCTGAAGCCGCGATTCCTGAAATTTTATTCATGGATTTCCCCTAGCCCTTCTTTAATCATTACATCAGAAAGTGCGCTCAGAGCTTCAGCTTCTTCGCTGCCTTCAGTAATCAGAGACAACGTGTCTCCAGCTTCCAGACCCAATGACAATACGCCAAGGATAGATTTCAATGTAACTTTTTTGCCTTTTGCTTCTGCATAAGCTTCTGTACCTTTGAATTTCGTAGCTGTATTTACCAAGGCAGTTGCCGGACGTGCGTGAATTCCATCTTCATCGATAATTCTGAATGTTGTTTGCATAATATTATCCAACTCGCTTTCTTTTAATAGAGTATTTTTTAATTTATAGTGAAGGCTTCGCTCCCTTTAATGTTTAAAGGAAGCTTCCACCCTTGCACTTTTACTGAATGGTAATAATATCCTTATCGCCAATAGATACCTTACCTGGCTTCTTCAAGGTTACGGAAGAGCCTTCTGGCAAATTGGAGAAAATAACAGGAGACATTACTGAAGGTGCATGTGCTTTTACATATTCTAAATCCACTTCCATGATCGGCTGTCCAGCAGCTACAAGGTCGCCCTCTTCAACTAGAACAGTAAAGCCTTGACCTTTAAGCTTAACTGTATTAACCCCTATATGAACGAGCACTTCCTTACCCCCATCGGACATAATGCCGATCGCATGCTTGCTCGGGAACACATTAAACACTTTACCGTAAACCGGTGAAGCAATCTTTCCATCATCAGATAGGAAAGCAAAACCGTCACCCGTCATTTTTTGGGAGAACACTGCGTCTGGAACCTCAGTGATATCCACTAATTCACCATTTACCGGAGAGACGATATCTTCTTTGATAATCGCTTCACCAGTTTCACCCGCCTGCTGTTCTTCTTCAGGCTTAGGTGCAGCCGTTACCGGCGTTGCTGCAGGTGTCTTCCCATTAATTACATCTTGAATCTGCGATTTTATTGTATCGGAACGTGTACCGAAGATCGCTTGGACATTATTACCCACCTCAAGCACACCTGATGCACCAAGCTTCTTCAGACGATTCTTATCCACACCTGATTTATCTTTAACTTCCACACGAAGGCGGGTAATACAAGCATCCAGATGAGCGATGTTCTCTTTACCACCCAACGCAGATAAAATGTTTCGAGGCAGATCATCACCAGTTTTAGAAACTGATTCTGCATCTGTATCATCAGCTTCATCCGTATCTTCTTCACGCCCCGGTGTCATCAGATTGAACTTGCGAATAACAAAGCGGAACCCGAAATAGTAAATCAATGCAAGAGCAAGACCTACTGGAATTACGAGCCACCAAGCCGTACGGTTCGGAATGATACCAAAGAGTACGTAATCGATAAAACCTCCAGAGAAGGTCATACCAATCTTAACATTAAGGATATGCATGGTCATAAAGGACAGACCTGCAAACACAGCATGTACTGCGAACAGCAATGGAGCTACGAACAGGAATGAGAATTCGAGTGGTTCAGTAATCCCTGTCAAGAACGAAGTCAATGCTGCGGAAATCATCAAACTTCCGACGATTTTTTTATTATGAGGTTTAGCTTCATGATAGATGGCCAAAGCAGCTGCTGGAAGACCGAACATCATGAAAGGATACTTACCTGTTGTAAATGTTCCTGCTGTGAATTCAACGCCATCACGAAGCTGCTGCATGAAGATCCGTTGGTCACCACGTACCAATTCTCCAGCTTTATCTACGTAGGTACCAAATTCATACCAGAATGGAGAATAGAAGATGTGATGCAGACCAAAAGGAATCAGCGAGCGTTCGATGGTTCCGAAGATAAACGCTGCGAGCGTTTTATTCGTATCAATCATACTTTGTGATACAAAGTTCAGACCGTGCTGAATTGGCGGCCAAACTAAGGTCAATGCCAGACCGAGAAGCAAAGACGTAACCGCAGTCATGATTGGAACGAAACGTTTACCTGCGAAGAAGCCCAAATAGGATGGAAGCTCAATTTTGAAGAATCGTTTGTACATGGACGATGCCAATATACCGACGAGTATACCACCAAACACCCCTGTCTGCAGTGTTGGAATACCTAAGACGCTAGCATAAGAAAAATCGCCTTGGCTCAGGACATAATCATTGACGCCAATTACAGTACCCATCGTAACATTCATTACGAGGAAACCGATAATTGCGGCTAGACCAGCAACACCTTCACCTCCGGCTAAACCAATCGCAACACCCACGGCAAATAGTAAGGATAGATTATCAAATACAATTTGCCCTGAGTTCATCAATACGTTAGCTATCGCCTGAACGACATCATTCTCCAGTGCCGGAACGTACTGTAGAAAATCGGGGTTTACCAGCATGTTTCCTATTCCAAGCAGCAAACCAGCTGCTGGCAGTATGGCAACTGGAAGCATTAGCGCTTTACCAACTCTTTGTAAAACGCCAAACATCTTTTTAAACATCAAGTCACTTCCTTTCATTATTCACTTTTCAGTAAAACAGATGCCAAAAAAGGCATGAGCAACACAGTATAAAGGTTGTTATCTAACGCTAAGGTTAGATTACCCCAAGATGGGGACTAGCAACCAAAATACTGTAAATCACTCATGCCTGATCGAATCAGTTACACGCTTGGTATTCTGTTTTAATTAGGACACCGATATTGTAGCACCGTTTTTTTGAAGTGACAAGCTTTTTTTACGGCTTACCATTCGTCTCCATACCCAATTCGTCTTCTTTCTTCTGGGCAAGACGTTGCAGGTGAACGGTCAAATAGCTGACCTCAGCTGGATACACAGGAATATGCACTCGATTCTCGATAATCTTAGTTAATTGCCAAGCCAAGGAATACATTTCAGGATATTCTCGTTTCATAAGACTATCCAGCGTTGAAGTCTCCCTTACCGATTCTCCACGGCGCAGTCTTTCTAGAACAAAACGTAAATGAGTCACCAATCGTGAATAATCAAGTGAATCACGTGGAATTCGATATTCAAGGTTATTCTCTACGATTCCGATCAAATCCCCAATCAAAAGAGAATGTTGTCTAACCTCAGAAATTTGTCTGTTGCTCAACGCACTAACGATATGAAGTGCCACAAAGCCTACCTCATCTACAGGCAATTCCACATCCATACCTTCATTAATCCGCTCAATCGCATACTCTGCCATCTTGTACTCTTCAGGATAAATCTCTTTAGTCTCATACAGAAATGGATTGTGAATTGGGATATGTTGTTCATAACGCCGAATAGCAAATGAGATATGATCAGTGAGTGCAATATGAACATGCTCATTAAGTGGTTGACTACTGCTTTGCATAATATATAACAAAATTTCATGTACAATCTCAATCAACTTCTCATCCACTTGGGGAAGAAGCTGTTTATATTGTTCCTGTTCTTCCTGGCTGCGCAGAATAAACATCTTCTCCACAGCGGATAGGTTAATCCGATCATGCAATTTTCGATTAAACCCTATCCCTTTGCCAATCACTACAACCTCGGAATATTGGGGATGGTCCGCAATGATAACGTTGTTATTTAACACCTTTGCTACAGTTATGCTACTCATTATTGCCACCTCTTTTATCTCTAAACACCTGACTTCCAAGCAGCAAACGCAACATGAAACGGTACGATTAAAAAACTCTCGTTACCATCATATCATCAACATTCCGATATTAGAAGGATACCCGCGTTCTATTTTACCCGGAAAGTTCTGCTGGAGAACTTATATACCAATGTGAGGGCAATAACCATATAAGCAATCGTTCCCACAAGAACAACTAGTGTAAAAATTGACGATCCTTTTGGGAATCCGATAGATGCCACGCTTAGTCCTAATACAACGCTATTGACGATAAAAAAGAATGGATTCTTCATATTGAGCTCCGTGCTGTATGGTTGAAAAATATAATACATGAACAAGTGATGCACGGAGAAGAACAAGGAAAGACACAGAATCGTCACCCAAAAAATCAACGCATCCCTCAACCCCCAATCCTCACCCGAGAATAGAAACAGCAGAGTACATGCTAAACATATAGCCAAAGCAGGAATAAGGTTAAAGCCACTCAATTTAATAAGACGAATCTTGAAGTTGTCCAGAATCGCAGCTTGTTCACGATAAAATCCATAGCGTAATAAGCTTTGATCGCAATTATAAAACATCGCTTTGCACACTCGCTCACCTATAGAGGTATAGTTCATAATAAATACAAAAAAGGGAAGTCCACCAAGCAGATAGGTCGTATACTTAGACGAAGTCTCCGGCGAAATGAGTATGATTAGAACAGCCGCTATAAAGAGCACACCAATGATAATTAAGCGTCTCTGGATGGGTTGAATTAACAAGCGTTTATGTCTGGAGAAAAAAATAGCATTCAGGTAGGCGTAACCTTTTTTTCCTTGAAAAGCTTTCCCCTTAAGTTCTTCCAACGAAAAGTCCTTCTCCTTGGTCTGAACATCTGCTACCCTTGCTTCTTTCATCATCCGGTTCATATCCAGCAGTGGATCATCTATCTTGGTAACGACGTCTACAGCGCTGCGGTAGTTAGGATATTTTCCAATATACACAGCTGCAATTCCTCCAAGTACAACGATCACAAGACTCACTGGGATACTAAATCCTGTCGCATCATTTACGAAAGCATATCCTAGATAAAGGGGCATATAGGCAAATAGAGCACCTAGTCCAATCACCGACCATACCCAGCTCATCTTTTTAACTAACACAATTCCTTTTTTGTCAAAAAACCAAAGATTCAGCGCCTCGGTGACTATTCTCCAAGCCGTTAACAGTAGTGCAAGCCATACGCCATGCCACAACGGGGCCCCAAAAATGCCCGCAAACACGGTTAATGCCGGAATAAAATATAAAAAGAACGTTAGCCCTTTAAGCAAAAGTGTAGCATGCATATACTGTTTAGCCTGAATTCTCATCAGCTTCACACATATATATTTATCCCGTTTGGGCTCTAATATAAACACATTCGAAACCGCAGCCACAATAAAGCTAAGAATTATAAAAATATGTAAGAACAAAGCATACTGTTCGGCGAGCGGCAATTCTTTGTGTGTGAGGACAATTGGCAAATAGATCACAATTCCCAAATAGGCAAACTTGCCTAAAAACCCCCACACCACCTTCAATGCAAGTACTATCCCAGCGAAGAGTTGTTTTAGTGCAATGTTAGAATAAATATCCCCATTTAAAAGTTTGCCAAGAACAGGTAGCATCTTGAAATAGTAAATCAGCCGATTGGCTCCGGACGAACCTCTAATCCTCTGAATGCTGCGAAGTGTACTAATCATTGTTGCCATCCTGAAGTAAAGCTATAATTTGCTCCTCAAATTCTGGACTTTGCAGAGTCTCACGCGGAATTTCTTGAAGGGTTCCATGATTTAGAATAACCAACTCGTCACATAAATCGGCGGCTAATTGTAAAATATGCGTAGAAAAAATAATGATGTGATCCTGCTTCATCTCACGCAGCAATTTCTTGATCTCAAGAGCCACAACCACATCAAAAGAAGTTAAGGGCTCATCTAGCAAAATCAAAGGCGGGCGAGTAATGATAAAGCAGAGCATTTGGATTTTATTCTTCATCCCGTGGGAATAACCCTTAATCAGCCGGTGTCGATCTTCTTCCTCAAACTTAATAATGGAAAAATAATCTTCAATGCTTTTATCCGGATCGATCTTCTCACGGTTAATGTCCATATAAAACTTAACGAACTCATAACCTGTCAGAAACTCAGGCAAAATGGGTAGGGAAAATACATATCCGATGTCCTCGTCACGAAGCGGACGGGTACTATCCTTCTCACCAATAAAGGCAGCCCCGCTATCCATTGGAATCTCACCACTTAGGCAATTGAAAAGTGTGGTTTTACCTGCTCCATTCCGTCCGAGTAGCCCATAGATCTTCCCTCTTTCAAAGGTGAAATCTGCATCTTTAATCACCTGTTTACCATCGAAGCTTTTATGGATATGGTCTAAAATTAGTTGCACGCTCGCGCACCTCTCCCATTCTATAGCTAAGTCCTAGAAACCTAGAGTAAGCCCGGTAGCAATCACCGAGCTTACCTTAAGTTAAATCATTCTAGTAGTTATTGCTTTAACTATTCTTCAGGTTGCTCAGCCACAGAAGTTGAAGCTTTGCTCGGTGCAATAGATGCTGCTGGAGTTGGCAGGGAAGCTGCCGTTGCGACTGGAACAGCCTTGCTTCCAGTTGACCCTGAGGATCTAGTCGTCAGCCCTTTGATCATGGCCTCTACGTCAATTCCAGAGACACTCTTCAGCATCTCAGGAGCCGTAGACATCAACTGTGTTACATAATTGCTGACACGTGCTGCACCTTCACCATTACCGGTATCTACAACAGTAAGCTTATCAATGGATGCCAGCGGCTTCGCAATTTGTCCAGCCAAATCTGGCAGCATTTTGACGATAATATCCAGCACAGCGGCTTCCCCGAACTTCTGGAACGCTTCCGCCAGCTTCTCTTTCGCTTCCGCTTCCGCTAGACCACGCAACCGGATAACTTCAGCATCCGCTGTACCTTTAGCCAGCTCTGCATCCGCCATCGCTTGACCTTCAAGGCGCTTCTGCTCCGCTGTAGCCTTAGCTTGCGTCTCGATACTGTATTGCAAGGCATCCGCTTCGCGCATTCTCTTCGCCTTATCGGCTTCTGCTGCTTGCTCTACTGCGTAACGATCCGCTTCCGCTTTTTTCTTCACTTCAGCATCGTACTGCTTCTCACGAACTTGAATTTCTTTAGCCTGTAGATCGATTTCACGTTCCTTACGTACCAGCTCAACCTTCATTTGCTCTTCAACAACGGTCTGCTTCGCACGTGCCTCTTGAATATGGTAAGCCTGATCGGCTTCCGCTTTCGCCGTGTCCTGATCCCGTTTAAACGCAGCCACCTTAAGCTGGTTTTCCTTAGAGGCTTCGGCGATATTCGTATCCCGCAGCAGTTCTGCTTTTTGCCCTTGCTCTTCAGCATTTGCCTTTTGAATTCTCGCATCCCGCACTGCTTCTGCTTCAGCGATCTCTGCATCACGCTTCACCGCAGCGATTCGCGGTTTACCCAATGCATCAAGATATCCATGTTTATCTCGCACATCCTTGATGGTAAACGAAACAATTTGCAGACCCATTTTCTTAAGATCACGTGCCGCCACGCCTTGAACCTCTTGCGCAAAACGGTCGCGGTTACGATATACTTCCTCAACGGTCATTGAACCGAGAATGGCCCGCAGATGACCCTCAAGAACTTCTTGCGCCTCACTTTTCAGTGCTTCGATCGGTTTGCCCATGAATTGCTCAGCAGCTGTCGCCACATCTTCAGTCGAGCTGCCCACTTTAATAATCGCTACACCGTCAGCAATAACCGGAACCCCTTGTTCGGTATATACTTCCGGGGTCATCACATCGAGTTTATGAGAAAGAAGCGACATAAATTCAGCCTTCTGAAAGATAGGGAGGATAAAGGCCCCGCCCCCACGAACAATTTTAATCTTACGTCCAGATCCATCGTCAGAAATGTGATTTTTACCTAAAAACGAACCTGTTACGATCATCCCTTCATCTGGTCCAACAGTTTTGTAACGTGCCCAGAATGCGATACCTAGCACAAACAAAACAGCAACGACAACAGCAGGGACTAACAAATACTCAGGAATACCGAACATTAAAGATCCACTCCTCTTCTCTTTTCGAATTCTGACACCAATGCAACGCCTTCTCTAACCTCCACTACAACAACTTTGATCCCTGCCGGAAGCAGCTCATGATCAAAGCTTGCTGCCGTATGCAGGCTATTGCCGGCGCCAAACTTTACCATAATCTCACCATAACCCGTGGCGGGAACAGGAATTGTGATTTCCCCGATCTTGCCAGGCAGATCACTCATTGAGAAACCATTGGACATTTCGCTTTTTTCCATGGGCTTAACCACCCCTAGATACATAAGTACTCCCAAAAAAGCGGCGGCTAACAAAGACAAAGCAATGATCGCCCCAGCTTCCAGAGCGCTGTACCGGGTTAGAAGAATGCCCGCTCCGCCGAACACGGTTATTCCTCCTGCCAGTACGGTGGGATTCAGAAAATCTACGGATACGAAATCAAAGACTCCATGCAAAGCATCTCCGATCACATCACCCACCAGGACGCTGACTATGGCAAATATGACGCCTAGCGCCAAGCAGCCTAAATACAGCGTTTGCATATTTACTTCCTCCTGTCTTCATTCAGGACTGTCATATTAGTTTAAACGAATAAAGTAGGTCATTGGTTTCACAAACTTTGGATATTCACCCATAAAAGTTCCATTCTGAGGATAAACGTACGAAAAATGCGGTCAGCAGCAGCGGAGATCGGGGACGATGTCGAGGAGAAATCCACAGTAGAGCATAAACGCAAAGAAGCGATTCATCCATAACAGGAGAATCGCTTCCTTGACTTTCAAGTACGTCTTCTAGAATAAAGACTGATAGTCTTTTTCGTAGATGAATCTACTTACAGAGCCATTTTATAAATTTCTACTACATCCTCACGGTCAAGCTTGCGGAAATTACCAAACGGTCCGAAACGAACCGCCTTATCAGCCATACTGCCGATCTCGCTGTCATCAATATCATAATCAGCGAGTGTCTTCGGTGCACCAATGGAATCCCAGAAGCTACGTAGCGCTGCAATTCCTTCCAGCCCTATTTCCTTATCGTTCTTGCCAGTAGGATCAATTCCAAACACGTTTACAGCAAGCTTGCGGAAACGGGCAGGATCCGTATCGATATTATATTTCATCCATTGCGGGAACAGAATGGCCAGTCCTCCACCGTGTGGAATGTCGTATACTGCTGATACTGCGTGCTCGATATTGTGAGTCGCCCAATCTCCTGCAAAACCCATGCTAACCATACCGTTAAGCGCCATTGTTCCGCAGTACATGATCGTCTCACGCAGTTCGTAATTATTCAAATCTTCAATAAGCTTCGGTGCGGTTTCGATCACCGTACGTAGCAAAGTCTCACAGAAGCCGTCTTGTACCGGTGTGTTGGTGTCGTTATGGAAATAGTGCTCCAGAACATGAGACATGATATCCACCATGCCGTAGACCGTCTGATCACGCGGCAGAGTGAAGGTATTCTCTGGGTCAAGAATCGAAAATGCCGGGAATGCATGAATACTGCCCCAGCCCATTTTTTCCTTGGTCACCTCGTTAGTGATTACAGAGCCGCTGTTCATTTCTGATCCTGTAGCTGCCATCGTCAGCACTGTACCGAGTGGGAGAGCATCTTGAGCAGCTGCCTTACGTTCAACAAAGTCCCACATGTCACCTTCATATTTCGCCCCAACAGCAACTGCTTTAGCGCAGTCCAATACGCTACCGCCGCCTACAGCAAGGATGAGGTCGATATTATGCTCGTGACACAGCTCTACACCTTTATGTACGGTGGAAAGGCGTGGATTAGGCTCTACGCCCGAGAGTTCAGTGACCACAGCATCTATTGCGCTCAACTCAGCCATTACTTTATCGTACAGTCCGCTACGCTTGATACTACCGCCACCGTACATCAACAATACATTCTTACCGTACTTAGGAACCTCAGTCTTCAACGCTTCCAGCGTACCCTGTCCAAAGATCAACTTGGTAGGATTATAAAAATCAAAATTACGCATATGTGTAAACCTCCATTAGTTATTTCAGAATGTTGTGCCCACTCGTATTATAAACCTCTGAATAGCTGCATTCAAATGGAGTAGCTTCAAGCGTCATAAAAAAGGGGGATATCCTTAAGACCTAAGGCCTTAAGAACATCCCCTATCCAAACTCACAACGCGCCGAAGCTCTTCACGAAACGACGGAAAGCAGCTTGCCCTTCCGGAGTCCGTTTATAGACGCCCGCGTGTTCAAGAATATGAGTAAACTTGATGCCGACTTCGTTCTGCACAATCTTGACGGCTTCATCATGCTGCAACGCCGTTCCGAAACGTTCTACAAGCTCCTGAACCCAAGCAGCATGCTGCGCAAGTGGATGACTAGGATCATTCTTTACCGTTTCTAATAGCGCTTGATCTCCTGCAAGGATGCTCGCAATAGAATCAAGCTCTTCCTTCAGACGGCCTGGCAGAATTGCGAGTCCCATGACCTCAATCAAGCCGATATTTTCTTTCTTGATATGGTGCATCTCCCGATGGGGATGGAAAATCCCTTCCGGATATTGCTCGTTAGTTCGATTATTACGCAGCACAAGATCCATCTCGAAGCTGCCATCTTCTGCCCGACGAACGATCGGAGTAACGGTATTATGAGGCTGCACTTCACCATCAGCTTCGCTGAACGCCAATACTTCTGCTTCAGGATCACTATACGCTTTCCAAGCTTCATAAAGTGCATTACCACACTCCAGCAATACCGCCGGATCTACACCATTCAAACGTAATACGGACATAGGCCATTTTACGATATTAATGCTGACACCCGGATAAGATGCATGCGTGAACGTATCTTCCTTAGGCGCTTTCTGAATAGGAAAGGTATGACGTCCACCTTGAAAATGGTCATGCGTTAGAATCGATCCGCCCACAATCGGCAAATCTGCATTCGAGCCAATAAAATAGTGCGGAAAAGATTCCACGAAGCTAAGCAGCCGCTTCAAGGTATCCTTGGTAAGCTTCATTGGCACATGATCATGATGGAATACAATACAGTGCTCGTTGTAGTAAACATATGGCGAATACTGAAAGAGCCATTTCTCATTATTCAGCTGAAGTGGAATGACACGCAGGTTCTGACGCGGCGGATGATTAACCCGACCTGCATACCCCACATTCTCGCGGCACAGCAGACATTTTGGATAGACCGGCGGCGGGAGCAAACGGGCCATAGCAATTTCCTTCGGGCTCTTCTCAGGCTTGGACAAATTAATTGTCATCTCGATATCACCGTAAGGCGAATCCTGCAGCCAGTAGACATTTTTGGAAATCCGGTCCATCCGGATATAGTTGGAATCTATGCTTAATTTATAAAAGCGATCTGTAGCCGCGGAGATACCTTTTTCAGCAGCTAAACGGTTGAACTCCGCATTTACGTCTGATGGACGGGCCATTAAGAGTCCCATAATCTTAGCATCCAGTAAGTCACGGTAAGTGTCGCTATTCTCTGGAATCAATCCGATTTCAAAACCATAATCAATCAGTCTATCCAGTGGAACCTGCGGACCTGTAAGTGGACTTTGATCGACCTCGCCAACGAACGGCTCACTAAATCCGAACTGATCTAGCAGCACATTACGGCTATAGTCTTCATCAGTTGGAGCAATGAGCTGCTCACGTTGTGCGAACAGAACTAGCTGCTCAATCGCATGTAAGGCTTTCTGGTCAGTAGACGCAACCTTATTCTCGTTGTGCATTTTCAATTCTCCTTAAGTAGGGTCTCATGCTCTAGTTAAGCTATGCTAAAGCCCCTTATTCTCCGTACCCCTGCGGATTGGCAGAATGCCAGTTCCAGGCGCTTTGAATGATATTCTCTAAGTCCGCATGCTGCGGGTTCCATCCAAGGATAGAACGCGCTTTGTCGGAGGAAGCTACCAGTACAGCAGGATCTCCAGCACGGCGTTCTTGAATAACTACAGGGATTTCTAGTCCCGTGACTTTCTTTGCAGTTTCAATAACCTGTTTCACCGAGAAACCAAGTCCATTTCCCAAGTTAAAAATATTACTGCTGCTTCCGCTACGCAGATAAGTTACTGCACGAACATGGGCGTCAGCCAGATCGCTAACATGAATGTAGTCGCGCACACAAGTACCGTCTTCTGTAGGATAGTCGTCTCCGAACACGGCGATGCTCTCTCGTTGCTTCAAAGCGGTTTGCAAAACTAGCGGAACCAAATGACTTTCCGGACGATGATCTTCACCAATTTTGCCACTAGCATGTGCACCTGCAGCATTAAAGTAACGAAGCGCTACATATTTGATACCCAGTACTTTATCAAACCATGCCATCATGCGTTCCATAGTCAACTTAGTTTCGCCATATACGTTTGCTGGCTCGGTACGGTCTGTTTCTTCAATCGGCACCTTTTCCGGTTCACCATAGGTTGCAGCTGTAGACGAGAATACGATTTTGTTCACGCCAGCTTTTTGCATAGCTTCCAAAAGGCATTGTGTGCCGTATACGTTGTTGTCATAGTATTTCACAGGGTCCTTCATGCTTTCACCAACCAATGAGCTTGCCGCAAAATGTATAACCGCATCAATCTCATTCTCGGCGAACAGCTTTCCAAGCAGCTCCTTATCACGCAGATCACCTTCGTACAGCTTGCCACCCAATAGTGCCTCACGATGCCCTGTTAGCAGATTGTCGATGACTACCACTTCTTCGCCGCGTTCCAACAGCTCTGCTACCGTATGAGATCCAATATACCCCGCTCCACCTGTTACTAAAATTGCCATTTGATTACACTCCCTTCAATTCTTGGACACCATTACCGATGCCGCAAACGTAGAACTCACCAACCAAACCAGATCTTGTGGTATATGCCTCGCCTACTTCACGAATGAAACGTTCTATATCATCTTCATGTACCAAGGATACAGTACAGCCACCGAAACCTGCGCCAGTCATACGGGAACCGAGTGTACCGGGAATACGCTGTGCTTCTTCAACCATAATATCCAGCTCATCACAGCTAACTTCATACAAATCACGCAGGGAAGTATGTGAGTCATTCATAAACTGTCCAAACTGCTTCAGATCATTGTTCTTTAAGACCTCAACGGATTCTAGTACACGTTGATTCTCTTCCACAACATGGCGAGCGCGGCGTCTAACAATTTCATCTGTGATTTTATCTTGATGCGCTTCAAACTGTTCACGATTGAACTGTGCCAGATAAGCTAGTGAAGGCACTTCTTTTTGCAAAATAGACAGGGCCTCATCACACTGCTGACGACGCTCATTGTACTTGGAATCTACAAGTCCTCTGCGTTTGTTCGTGTTGCCGATAACCAGTTTGTAAGCACCTGTGATGAAAGGTACCAGATTATATTCAAGCGTATCGCACATTAACAGGATTGCATGATCTTGTTTGCCATTAGCAACTGCGAACTGATCCATAATTCCGGAGTTTACACCTACATACTGGTTCTCAGCACGCTGAGACAAGAGTGCAATCTCAACGGTATCCGTGTCGCCGCCTTCGAGCGTCAGGAAAGCATAAGCAGTCACGACTTCAAGAGAAGCCGATGAGGACAAGCCTGCGCCATTCGGAATATCACCATGGAACAGCAGATCGTAACCTTTAGATACCGGAGTGTTTTTCTTCTCCAATTCAACCATTACTCCAACCGGATAGTCGATCCATTCTCCGGTTTTGGCCTTGCCAATTTCACTATAATCAATAGTTGCTTCATAAGGAAAATTAGTAGATGCAAAATTCACTTTGCTGTCACTGCGTGGACGCACAATCAACGTTGTTCCGAATTCCAAAGCTGCCGGCAGCACGTATCCACCGTTATAATCCAAGTGCTCTCCAATGAGATTAACACGGCCTGGTGCATAAAATACTTGAGCTTCTTGCTCGCTTACCCCGTACTTTTCGATGAATTTCTTGTTAAGTTCCTGTGTGCTCATTAATGCCACTCCATCCTTTCGCTGCTTCAGCCAGTGGGAATTAGTAAAGCGTTCTTTATGTATTCATTATAATAGAATCAGTCATCCTCTGATAATGCAATCATGTGTGTAATGTATGGATAAATGTGACTTCCCATAATATAATAATTACACAAATAATTAACACACCTTAAACTATAAGCCATAAAATTACAATAACACAAGAAAGGCTGTCTCAAATGGAGCATACTTATTCCGTAGGATCTAATCCCGTGTATTACGATAAACAAAATCTCCATGTACTGTTTGCTGGTCAGAGTCAGACGATTCCTATGCATCAAGCTGGCCCTAAGATTTACGATTATTATTTACTTCACTTTATTGAGTCTGGCTCAGGGGTTTTCCGTACTGAACATCATCAATATGCACTGGAAAAAGGTGACTTCTTCCTTATTCATCCAGGACAGCTGGTCAGTTATATATCGGATAAAGATCAGCCCTGGTGCTATCGCTGGGCAGCTTTTACAGGGAGTGAGGCTGATAGCCTTGTGCTGCAGACAGGCTTTACACCTCAAAAACCTGTGGTGACTACAACAGGTGATAGCGTCATCCCAGGTGCCCTTTCCAGTATCATGCAAGCCTTCAAAGCAAACAAAGAAAGTGCCCACCTGACTTCTCTAGGGTATCTTTATCTCATTGTAGGTGAAGCTGCAGATTTACTCTCTTCCTTCTCCCGTCTTCCTGGAGCTGAATCACAGGTTAAGCGTACTGTGAAGCAAATGATCCACTACATGGCCTCCCAATATGCTCATCCAGTATCCATTGAACAAATGTGTGATACTCTTGGCTATAACCGGGCTTATCTATCCCGTGTATTTAAGCAAGAGACCGGATTATCTCCGGTGACCTACCTGCTGAAGCTGCGCATTGAAAAATCCAGACAGCTGCTGCGTGAACGGCCCGAGCTGTCCGTGGAACAGGTAGCAGCATCCGTAGGGCTCACCGATGCTTTATACTTCTCACGCCAATTCAAACGGTTTTGTGCTCAGTCACCCACCGCTTACCGTCTTACAACGACTAGACATGTAAAAAAGACAAATGAGTAAGGGAGGCCTTAAAAAAAGGGATTCACATATTAGGCAAGTCCAATATGTGAATCCCTTTTTTAAGCTGATCTTTCAGTTTGCTGCGGTTATTTTGCATATTGATTCAGATATTCAGGGTAAGCTCGTAGATGTATCTCTTTCGCCCTTTTCTGAGCCATTTCTTTCAGTTCTGGCACATGCTCCGCATCCACATAGTCAGCGAGAACATCAATCACATCATCAAGAAGCTTCGCTCTAAAATAAAACTCAATCCGTTCCATTATTGCAATGCCTGCTAAATCAATAACCAGATCTCTGCAGTAAGTCCAATCTTTTGATTTATAGAGCGGCCAAAGTAGTACGGAATAATCCATGGCAGCGTCTCCAAATACCGTTAGGTCATCCCAATCAATGATCCAAAATTCATTAGGATCATTGACTAAGATATTCTGCCAATTCACATCATTGTGTACGATGTCGGACGCCTTTCTCTGAAAAGAAGGGTGCTGACTAACCATTATTCTCAAAGCTTCCACTTCTGTATCGAACCATTCTAAAGTGTCCGCCGTTACGAAGTCTAGCAAATGCTTCTCCGCTCTAATAATTTGCAGATCTTCTTCAAATCGATTGATGTATTCGTCAGTAAATGCGGCGGCATAGTTGTAGTTCTTATCTTCACTTGCAACTGCCAGCCTAATCTCTTTATCCCCATGTAATTGATGAAGTGACCTCAGAACCTTTTCAATCACTGGCAGTGGATCGGAAATGGAGCTTAATGGTTTACCTTCGATAAAATCAAACACTAAACCATAAGAATAACCAGAGGTTATTTCTTGTGTAATCTCCCTAATCAACCGTGGTGCTTTGTAATTATAAGTCAAATGTTCACTGATCTTAACCCACTGTTTAAGTCCTGCTGCTTTTTGTACTTGCGAGAGTTTTAAATGACGAGAGGATTGACCATCCGTTATGCGATAAGATTGGTTTACAAACCCTCCAGGATTCCAAATATACTTAGCCTCAATCTTCGACCTGTTTAAGCCCATAGATCCCGAGTTGGCTTCGGCCCACTCTTTCACCTTGTTCTCATCTTGAAGCAACTCCATTGATGTCGCTCATCCCTTCACCCGCGTCTTCATCAAGTTCCATTCTCCGTTTGAAGAATAGTCTCAATGCGATCCAATTCTGCCTGCGAGAACTCCAAATGCTGAAGTGCAGCTATATTCTCTTCAATCTGACTAATTCTGCTAGCCCCTATCAATGCAGAAGTAATCCTCCCATCACGTAGTGTCCAAGCTAGTGCAAGCTGCGCCAAACTCTGGCCTCTTGAAACAGCAAGCTGATTTAACGCGTGGATCTTGCGCTTCACATCCGGTGTTATCCGGCTTTCATTTAACGCAGCAGAGGGTTTGGCCGCTCTTGATCCTTCTGGGATTCCATTTAAATACTTATTGGTTAACAATCCTTGAGCCAAAGGTGTAAAAGCGATACTGCCAACTCCGCTCTGTTCCAGCACATCCTGTAAACTACCCTCAATCCAGCGATCGAGCATAGAATAACTAGGCTGATGAATTAAGAGCGGTGTTCCTAAACTATTCAGAATTCTAATCGATTCGAGCGTCTGCTCCGCGGTATAGTTAGATAATCCTATATACAGAGCTTTGCCGGAACGGACAGCATGGTCAAGCGCCTGCATGGTTTCTTCAAGAGGTGTTTCCGGGTCCGGCCGGTGCGAATAATAGATATCAACATAATCTAGGCCCAGCCGCTTCAGACTCTGATCCAGACTGGCCAGCATATATTTACGCGAACCCCATTCTCCATAAGGGCCGGGCCACATGTTATACCCTGCTTTCGTTGAAATTACCATTTCATCTCGATATGGAGCCATATCACTAGCAAGCACTTTTCCAAACAGTTCTTCTGCTGAACCTGCTGGTGGTCCATAGTTGTTGGCCAGATCAAAATGAGTAATTCCAAGATCAAAGGCACGGGTGATCATTTCTCGGCCATTCTCGTAAGGATCAATTCCACCAAAATTCTGCCATAGTCCTAATGAGATTGCCGGAAGCTTAAGACCTGAGTTCCCGCAACGGTTATAACACATCTCTACATACCGTTCATCACTTGCTACATATACCATTGCTTATCCCTGCCTCTCATTGCGCGCTACTTCGTTCTTCCTTATCTTTAAACTTCTGAGCGCAATAATAATCTGACAAAAGACAAGCCATGAGAACCTCTAACCAAGCATATCCTTTACACTTCCAAGTACTTTCCCAATCCGGTCTGTAATCAAAAGATCAGCTTGATCATCAAAAGGGGTGGGGTCCCCATTCAGCAGCACCGTGCGTTTGCCCCGAAAATAAGTGACCAGACTAGCCGCAGGCTGAACTGTAAGAGAAGTTCCACCAATGATTAGCATATCTGCAGCGGCTATCGCTTCGACAGAACTAATCAGCAACGAATGGTCCAGTTCTTCTTCATAAAGCACAACATCTGGTTTGATAATGCCACCACAGTCGGGGCAGTGAGGGACGATCTCAGTGGTACCCAGAAGCTGATCCAGCCCGTAATAACGTGAGCAGTCCATGCAATAGTTACGATGAATGGAACCATGCAGCTCAAGTACCTTTTGGCTACCCGCCAGCTGGTGTAAGCCATCAATATTTTGCGTAATCACTGCCTTAAGCTTGCCCTGCCGTTCCAATTCTGCAAGCAGCTGATGCGCGCCATTTGGACGAGCATCAGGATGAAGCATTTTACTACGGTAAAAATCAAAAAAAATGTCCGGTGAGGACATAAAAAAAGTACGGCTCAGCATCACTTCAGGCGGATAAGGTGAATTGTGCTGAGTCTGGTATAATCCTGCTGCCGAGCGGAAATCCGGAATCCCACTCTCGGTTGATGTACCTGCCCCTCCGAAAAAAACGATGTTGTCACAGTCTTTAATCCAAGAAGCAAGTGTCTGCAATTGATCCATTTGTTGTAGCACATCCTTTCCATTAGTATGCTGATCAGTAGGTGATCCTTAGCTCATTAAAGCTAGAAATAATCACATCTGCGTCAATCAAGTGATTCCCATCACCCATGTTGGAGATTCCAACGGCGAGGCGTAAGCCTGCACCTTTACCCAATTGCATATCTGCATTACTGTCACCAATTATAATCGTCACTTCAGGAGACAGCCCAAGCTCCCGGCAGGCTAATTCAGCCATTTCAGGTGCGGGTTTTCCGTTTAATACTCTGTCTCTTGTAACTACCGAATGGAAGTAATGAGCAATACCAAGCCAATCCAGATGCTCCTGAGTGGTCTTTGCGCCATCTGAGGTAACCACCCCTAGCTTGAGTGATGCAGCCGCGCACTGTTCCAGAAAAGGAAGAAGCCCTTCCAGGGGTTGTGCCGTGCGGCGTTTGCGTAATTCATACATAGCGTCCTTAGCTATACTCTTTACACGGGTCAACGCTTCATTCCAAGGAACACCCGCAGCATACAGCTGCCATGCAAGCACACCATAACTTTCTTCTTCTGTAGCCATGGTGAGCGGCCCTGCCGGATCATAACCAATCAGCTTTCCTGCAGCATCATGCTGGGTACCCAGCACTTTACTCCGATCCACGATAAAATCGGTTTCCATAATCGCAAGCTGATTTTCCATTCCACACAGTACAAGCTCGGCCCAATTCCCCCAAGTGGCTAATAGATCCAATAACGTCCCGTCTTTATCGAACAATATTCCGGTGCAGGGAACGCATTCATCTTTAATGTGTAATACTGGCATGAATTGTTTCCTCCCTCTGTTGAATGAGCCATAGCTACCTCAGATTTCCCAGCCAATCCAACAGGGCACTTACTGTGCGACTCTGCTGCTCTTCCTCAGATATTGTGGCTTCACCGTCCCCCTTCTGAGGCCCGTAGCTGCCAAATTGCGCGTGATTCCCACCTATAATTGAACTATAAACTGTGTTATCTGGCAGATAGGAACGGCCTTTGTTGTAACTGTCTCTGTCAATCACTTGATCCTCAGTACCCACAACCGACAACACTGACAAAGTAGTCTCTCGCAGACTTCCTTTGTCATCTGGATAAGAGGCTAAGAAAAACACACCTTCCAGCTGGTCCGCATGCTGAATTGCGTAACGTGAGGCCATAACACCCCCAAGTGAATGTCCACCCAGCACAAATGACTGCTTCGGATGCACACGAATGATCTCTTCTGCGGCATCACCCTTAGTTACGGCTAAATTAAACGGCATTTTGGCGATGTAGAAGGGATGCCCTTCAGCAGCGACGCTCTTCGCAAGAGGGGAATAAGCTTCCGGTTTAACCAAAGCCCCAGGATAAAATATAATCGAGGCGCCTTTAGTGATGGAAGGTTCGAACGAGATCCAATTATCATTCTGTTCGACGGTAACTCCACCACTTGAAATCAGTGCAGTTTCGGCTTCTTGAGCCGGTGCATACGGCGTTAAATATCTCCACAACAGCAATCCGGCTACAACAAGAATGATTATTACAATTAAACCAATACGACGCTTAGTTATTCTTTTCTTCAACATGCTCCACTCCCGGATGTTACTGCATATAAGAAAATTATAGTAGAAACCCACTATTCTAACAACCTTCAACACATCGCCACATTTGATACTTATGACAACGCTTTCAATAGTGAGTTAATTCACAATTCAATTGAAGAAAATCTTGTATTTTAAAATTAAATTAATCAATTTGCATACAGCACAACTTGGAGGCTAAATGGTAGGGGGAAACTCGCTGGAAGCGCGCGGAGGAATCTTTTTTCTCAACCTGCGTTTTATGCTTATGATCACTGTTTTTGCCGGTAATGCAATTGAACCTCTGATTAACAAAATGGGCGGAATACACGGATTATATATGTGGATTTTCAGCTTTCACATGCCGCTGTTCGTACTGGTGACCGGTTATTTCGCCAGAAAAAGCCTTGCCGGAACTACCGGCCGCAAAATCCTGCTGCAAATTGGATTGCAATACCTCATTTTTCAAAGCTTATATTCTGCACTCGACGTTTCTCTCTTTCACGTAAGTAACATCCAGCATTCCATTTTCGCACCCTATCTGCTCCTGTGGTTTCTGGCCAGTCATGCCTGCTGGCGCCTCCTGATGCTCGGAATGAGCAAATGGTCCGTAACCGCTAAGCTCCTCTTCGCTGTAACAGCGGGAGTGGCTGTCGGATATCTCCAGCTGGACGGTGTATGGTTCAGCATCAGCCGTACCTTTGTATATTTTCCTTTTTTCGTTATCGGCTATCATTTTTCGTTCGAAACCTTCGTCAAGCTCTATCAGAAATATATCAAAATCATTGCAGCTGCTGCCTCTATTCTACTCTTTGCCGTCATGGCAGGATGGGGGGCGGGATTTCCCTTAGGCTGGTTATATGGCAACATGACCTATATGCAGCTTGATGCCAATGTATGGTATGCAGGCGTATACCGCCTGGGACTGTACGGACTACAAATTGTCGCTTCGCTCGCTTTCCTCGGCCTTGTACCTTACGGAGCGAGCCGCATGACCGACTGCGGGCGCCGCACATTGTATGTCTTCCTGCTTCATGGTTTTATCGTTCGTCTGGCCGCTGTTTCCGATATTTACACCTATATTGGCAATGCTGCTGGGGCAGTGGTTCTGCTGCTCACCGCCGTATTATTCACCATATTGCTGGCTCAGCCGTCAGTTAAACGTCTCTTTCACCCGCTGGTTGAGCCGTCCGTTGACTGGATGATCACCCTTCAGCGTGCCGCCCTAAGGCGCACACTCTGACTTTACATCCAGAACGAACAAATCAAGACGGTTCCTTGGATACGAAGATTCGTTTCCGAGGCCCCCCTTGATTTGTTCATCTCCTAAGCTAAAGCTCTACTTCATCCTGATCCATTGTATATTTTACTTTCATCATAATATGTTGTTCATAATCACCAAACTGGCGCCCGAACAGGTTCAGTCCGCCCTGATGAACTGCATCAGGATTGATTCCGATGCGCAGCCGCAATTTGGGGCTCCGGTTTATCAGAAGATCATTTAAGGAAACATTCGACACCTTCTCCATATCAAGCGTCGTCTTTTCATTGTCAACACGCCAGGTCTTGAGAAACCCGTATTGTGTGGATCCATCCCACCACCAATTAGGATTCAGCTTGCCCCGCCGGTCACCGAAATCACCAGGACTGGTCCACATGCCGATCTCGGAACCATTCACCCATACGGAAATGTTCGAAGGCCAATTCTGGTCATAATTCGGAGCTTCGGAACAGATCTCCATTGATAATTCAAGCGATTCAATTTGTGCTCCGGAGGGGATATCCATAGGCAGCAAATATTCCAGGAATCCTTTGCGGAGCCAGATCAGCTGAGCGTTGACATGTTTTGGGTGATAGAAGCTCGACGGTTCATCTTCTTTGATAATAAGACCCTCGCTATTAGCCATCCCGCAAGTAGGAGATACCTCACAGTCGCTATAATGACCGATTGGCATCTCTACTTCATAGACATGTGTTAATCCCTTTGACATTGGTTCTTTCAGATTCAAGGCAATATGAAGATCATCATAATTCCGGCTGCAGACTTTCATCGCCCCGCGTGAAGCCGGAAGCAATTCTGTATGAATTAACTCTGCTGCTTCTAATACTTTGATGTTGCTGGCTACTGTCGACACTGGAAGCTTCAGCTTCTCAGCGATTTCAATAATGTTTAAGTTTTTGGAGTTTAAGAGCCGAAGAATATCAACCCTAGAACGAGTTGATAATGCATGCGTTACTTTGACTAATTTTTCCGGGTCGTTTAAGCTAAGTTCCAGCACAAATCAGCTCTCCTTGTATCCTAATAATTATCCTAATCTTACTTCTTAATGAGATGAAAAACAATTACACCAACAGGTCCTTTCACCTAAAATGACCTCCGGAAAACCGGAAGCCATTTCATAGGTCTCTTTGGTTTGTTCGATTCACAATGGCTTAATATCAATGAAATCAATTTCTCCGTAACCATCGCCTTTGGTAAAACGAAGCTTGTTCATGCCTGCCTTCAGTTGAATCCGTGCTGTGGACAGCCCCCAATTCTCCCACCCTTTATTGGTGATATAAAATGGGCTGGATGGTCCTGCATTGACACTCAGCTGAAAATCCGACCAATTCCCGCCAGCCGTTCCATTCGCCGTTCGAGCCAAAAGAATATATTCGCCTGCGGCTGCCGCATCAACTGAAAATTCCACGTAACTGTCCGGCGTATCAATATGGCCAGCCTTCAGTCCACCCGAGCCCTTGGGACTAGAAGAAGCATAGGCAATACCGCCAAACGCCCCTTTTTCTGCTTCGTAGCGGGTATGCATGGTTTCACCTGAAGGTAAAGCTATCGGAAGATTAGGGTCAACGGGAATACCCAGATTAGGGGTATGATCAGCATTCCAGCTGAATTGCTGCATCCGCACCTCGCGGTTCCAGCCTGCGTTATTGTATTTGGCGACATGGTACATAATCCAATCCTCTTGGCCGTCAGGAGACTTAGTAAACGAATGGTGTCCAGGTCCGTAAAGTCCATTGCCTGAGAAAAAGATAGGCTGATTGCGTTTATGCCATGATGCCGGATTTAACAGATTACTGGAGATGTCTGCGGTGATCAGCCCCAGACAATAATCATTGGTCCAGCTTCCACTTGCCGAATAGACCAAACTAATGACTTCTCCATTTATAATCACCTGCGGTCCTTCATTCACATATGGGGAATGATTCGTTTCCCAGCTATACGTTGGTCTTGAAATCTCTACGCGTTCGGAATCAATAGTCCAGGGATTACTCATATGCGCGATATAGAGATTCTGCCGCACATTGACATTCTCCTCCCAGCCGGACCAGATAAAATACAGCTCGCCGTTCACTTGCAGTACAGTACCGTCTATAGCCCACATATTGCTTGAATCTGTAATCTGGCCTTTATACTGCCAAGTTCCCTGCATCGGATCTGCCGCTGTGTTCTCCATTACATGCATGCGGTGGTTGACGTTATCTCCATCGTCCATCGCATAGTAAATATACCAAGCTCCGTTTATATAATGCAGCTCAGGCGCCCAGATACCGCTTCCGCCCGTGTTGACAACTTTTTTGTAGGCGCTGCATCAATAGTGGTCAACTGGGCTGACTTCCAGAGGGTAACATTACCGCCAGTTGTTTTGGTGAAATAATAGAAGCCATCTGTATGTTTATATACCCATGGGTCCGCCCCGTCCTGCATAACCACGTTGTAAAAGTCATTATGATCAGAGACTGCAAGGGTCACCTTCCCCATTGGAAGAATAAGAAGGACACTTAAGGCGACCAGACATTTTTGCCGGAAATTCACTTTCATAATCTATCACATTCCTTTCGAATGAATAGTTACGTAGCGCCTCTAATCTTCAATTGCAGCCTTGCGCGCATTGATGCGGCGGATACGCTCCGGATCGAACTTCGGCTGTCTGTCATAAGTGTACAGTCCATTGACTTCCTGCTCCACATCGTACAGCTGGGTATAGCAGAATCCAAACATCAGCGGATGATCCAATAGTACATTCGTCAGCCCCTCGTAGCGTTCGATAAACATTTGCTCTGAGGTCGGTCTGTCCCCATACCCCCATGATTTCTCATCTTTCTGCTGTGGGTTCCACCAAATTCCGCCATATTCGCTGATGAAGTAAGGTTGACCTTCATACGTTTGGCGAGCCGGGAAGGTATTAAATACTTCACCGCCATGCTTCATCGGTTCATATCTTTCCCGGAACGTCTGCGGATTCTGGTCATAGTCATGAAGATCAAAGATATCTGTAGCCACATGGAAGTTACCGCTCGTATCAATTACCGGACGAGTTGGATCCATACATTTTGATACGTCATAAACAATCTGGAGCACAGCGTTATGCTGTTTCACACCGTCCCGGTCCCAGGTCTCATTAAAAGGACACCAGCCGATCAGCGCAGGATGATTGAAATCACGCTGCATACCTTCAAGCCATTCCGGCAGGAAGTGCGATAGACTATCCGCTCCAGTAATATCCAACCCCCAATTGGCATGTTCTCCCCAGACAAGATAACCTAATTGGTCAGCCCAATAAAGATAACGCGGCTCAAAAATCTTCTCGTGAAGTCTCGCACCATTAAAACCAAGCCCCATCGAGATTTCGATGTCTCTGCGCAGATCTTCATCAGTAGGAGCGGTATAGATTCCCTCCGGATAGAAACCTTGATCCAACACTAACCGCTGAAATACGGATTTTCCATTGATCCGGAATTTCATCCCATCCAGTCGTACAGTGCGGAGTCCAAAATAAGAATGGACGACATCACTCTCCCGTCCCTGACTATGCAAAGACAGCTTCAGGTCATACAATCTGGCGTTTCCAACTTCCCATAAGTGAATCTCTGTCAGTGGAATCGTAAGTTTTATAGAGAGCCCGGAAACAATCACACTGCTGTCCCCAACGGATTTGCCGCCATAAAGAGCAGTAGCGCTAAGTATATCTCCCGCTGCGTTCCCTTGTACCTTCATTTCCAGATGTACGCAGCTATTGTCGGGATCAGCGATAACTTTCATAGTAGACAGATAGGTTTCAGGCACTTGCTCAAGCCATACCGTCTGCCAGATTCCTGTAGTGCGTGTATAATCACAGCCATGCGAATGGAACTGTTCACTCTGCTTGCCCCGCGGCTGTCGTCCCGATCGAACGTCGTCTTCAGCATATACAGTAATCACATTACTGCCCGGTAAAAGATTAGAAGTAATATCAAAGCTAAACGGAGTATATCCTCCGCGATGCGTACCTACGGATACTCCATTCACCCAGACCTCTGCCATATAATCAACGGCGCCAAAATGAAGGATAACTCTGCCATTTATCCAGTTTTCCGGCATATTAAACTCCCTTTTATACCATACGGCAGCCATAAAATCTTTGTATTCTACACCGGACAGCTTGCTTTCCGGACAGAAGGGCACAGTAATTGTCCCTGAGAGATTATGTTCGTTAACAGGGTATCCGCGTTCCTTCCCACTTTTGCCATGATCAATTTCAAATTGCCACTGGCCGTTCAGATTGATCCACTCTGGTCGAACAAAGTCAGGTCGGGGATATTCAGGACGTGGAAGCGTTACTTGTTGTGTCATGGTGTAACTCCTTTTAGTAATCGTTATTTATTGGATATGCATCATGATATTGCGGATCGCTTCAAGCGGAGCTTTGGACTGTCTATCATAGGTGAGCAGTCCGTTGATTTCCTGCTCGACATCCGTCAGCTGAGTATAGCAATAACCTTGGATCACCGGGGAAGTGAACATCGGGTCAACCACTGCCTTGAGCTTCATCAGGAAATCCTCTTCGTTCTCTGCCCCAGAATAACCCCAGCCCTCCCACTCGCTTTTCTTGAAGGCAATTCCACCAAACTCGGATACGAGAATCGGCTGGCCTTGATACGAAGCTCCACCGACGAATATTTTGCGGTTGGCCGGCATCGCATTTACAGAAGATTCTGCCGTGGCATATCTCTCCTCCAGTACTTCCTGATGGCTCTCATAGTCATGAATAGTTACCAGATCTGTAGTCATATGCTCCCACCCATCGTTATACACAACAGGTCTCATCCCATCCAAGGATTTCGTTAAATGATACATTGCCAATCCGTGCTGCTGCTGGCGTGTATCAATCTGGACATTGGGAACACCCCAGCTCTCATTAAGCGGAACCCAGGTCACGATACAAGGATGGTTATAGTCGCGCTCAATGATCTCCTGCCATTCCTTCGTGTAGCGGCGCACATACGCCTCGGAATATTCATAAGCATTAGCCGCCTCACTCCATACCAACAGGCCGAGCTTATCACACCAATACAGGAACCGGGGGTCCTCTGTCTTCTGATGTTTTCTCACCCCGTTAAAACCCATTTCCTTTGTCAGCTGGGCATCACGTTTCAGCTCTTCGTCTGTAGGTGCAGTTAATATCCCGTCAGGGAAGTACCCCTGATCCAGCACCAGTCTCTGGAAATATGGACGGTTATTCAAGCATAGCTTGCCATTCTCAATCGACACCTTGCGCATGCCGAAATAACTCACTGCTTCATCAATTACTTCCTCATTTCGAAGCAATTGGAATTGAATATCATACAAATTCGGATGCTCAGGGCTCCATAAACGTCCAAGACCATGATCCGCAAAATCACCCAAGCCGATAGTCCGCAGCTGTTCAGCATTCAGGACCAAATATTGATCTTCTGCAATCACTTCACCGTCATACGATACCGTTATGCGCAGCTTGAGCTGCTCAGCAGACTTAAATCCTTGCAGAAATGTCCGAAGCCGTATTTCATTGCGGTCAATATCAGGTGTCATCATAGCTTTGCTCAGATGCACTGCAGACAGCGGTTCAAGCCAGACACTCTGCCAGATTCCGGTTGTGCGGGTATAGAAGATGGCAGCAGACTGTTCCAGCCAATATTGCTTGCCCCGCGGCAAAGTGACATCCCGGCTGAAATCCTCTGCGCGCAGTATAATAGTATTACTTCCTTTAATTAGCGAAGGAGTGATATCAGCCTGAAATGGCGTATGTCCGCCTTCATGCATGGCCACCAGCTGACCATTCACCCAGACTTTTGCCAAATAATCAACGGCACCGAAATGGAGGACAATCCTTTTCCCGTTCCAACCCTCAGGAACTTCGAAAGCTCTTCTATACCACACAACATCATGAAAGGAAGGATCTTCAATTCCGCTCAGCTTGCTCTGAAATGCAAAGGGCACTTGAATAGCCCGTGAAAATAGACCCTTAATGTCCGCCCGATACCATTGTTCTTCCTCACCGACATCTTCATCATCAAACGTAAAATCCCATTCTCCATTTAGGCTAAGCCAATCCTTACGGGCAAATTGGGGTCTTGGATATTCTGGACGTGGAACGGATGTGCTGCTCGCTTCTGTCAACATGGTGTACTTCACTCCTTTTAATAATTCTATATAAGATGAACTTGGGGGTTTTGCCCGCTATCCTTTGATCGAACCTACGTAAACACCTTTAACAAAATATTTTTGCAAGAAAGGATATACCATTAATATAGGAAGCGTAGAAACGACGATCGCACAATACTTAACCAGCTCGCGGAAAGCCGTCTGGCTCTGGGCACTATCGATGACTACACCGCCTGCACTGCCGATCGAGGTTGCGGTTGCATCATTAGCTACTAATATTTCCTTCATTAATAGCTGCAGCGGGAACAGCTGTCTGTCCTTCAACAACACCATCGCATTAAACCATGAGTTCCAATTCCCAACTAAATAGTATAAAAAGATTACAGCCAGCGTAGCTTTGGACAGCGGCAGAATCACTTTCGTTAAAATATGGGCCTGACTTGCCCCGTCAATGGTAGCCGCTTCTTCCAATTCCTGCGGAATGGCTTGAAAGCTTGTTCGTAAAATAATAATGTTCCATGTACTTAAAGCACTTGGCAAAATCATAGCCCACAAATTATTGTACAAACCAATATCCTTCATTAATAGGAACCAGGGAATCAACCCGCCACCAAAGAACATGGTGATTGTAATCAGGATCATGATGAAGTTTTTGAAATACAAACCTCGTCTGGACAATACATAAGCTCCCAGAATGGTCATGATCATGTTGACTAATGTGCCTAACCCTACATATATAATCGTGTTTTTATAGCCGTTGATCAGACTGTTATCTTTAAACACCAGCTTATAGCCATCCAAAGTAAACCCCAGCGGTCTTAGCAAGATTCCTTTATGGGCAACTAATGAGCTAGGATCACTGACGGAAGCAAACAATATATGCAGGATAGGATAAAAGCACACCAGCGTTAATGCGGTTAATAAGGCATACAGTGAATAGTCGAATATTCTGTCCCCTGTGGATCTATGCTTTCTGATTTTTTTCGATTTAGGCTGCAGATTATCTTTCATGGCTGTCCCTCTTTCTTACCATAAGCTGGCCTCGGATCTGCGTTTGGCTATACTATTGGTCATCCACAGTAGCCCGAAGTTAACAATCGAACTGATTAACCCCACCGCCGTAGAATAACTGAGACTGGCTTCTCTTAAGCCGCGACGGTAAACATAAGATGCAATGACATCAGCAGTATCGTAAATCAGAGGATTGTATAGCAGAATAATTTTCTCGTAGCCGGATGACATTAACCCTCCAATTGCAAAAATGAACAAGATGATGATCACCGGGCTAATCTGCGGCAATGTAATATGCCACATTTTCTTTATTCTTCCTACGCCATCGATTTCAGCTGCTTCATATAAAGAAGTATCAATTGAGCTCATCGCAGCGAGGTAAATGATACTGTCCCAACCAATGCTCTGCCAAATGCCAGAGAATGTATAAAGCGGCCGGAAGAAAGAAGAATATCCGAGCAGTGAAGAATATTCTTTTCCGGTAATAAATTGCAGGATTTGCGTAATAATCCCTTCATCCGCAGCAAAAATATGGATGATCCCGCAGACAACCACGAGTGAAATAAAGTGAGGCATATAGGTAATGGTTTGAACGGTTTTCTTAAACTTAGCCCCACGAATTTCATTCAGCATTAAAGCTAAAATAATCGGCGCTGTAAATCCGAAGACGATTCCCCAAACATTAAGCAGCAAGGTATTCTTAACAACTCTCCAAAAATACGGACCTTGGAAGAAATCAATAAAGTGCTTGAACCCTACCCACTCGCTCTGGCCAAACCCCAGCAGGGGTTTAAAATCCTTAAAAGCGATCATAACCCCCCACATCGGCCCGTAGCAGAAAATCAGGAACCACGCCACTACAGGAACGGCCAACAGATATACAAACCAGTTTTTTTTCAAATCTTTCTTAATCACTAGCTTGGTATTTTTAGGTTTAGCGAACTCAGGAATCGGCTTTATTTCTCTATTTTTTCTTAATATCTCCATAAAACAACCACCTATCGTTTGTTATATCGATCTAAGGCTGCCTGATGGATATTTAAGAATTCATCCAGTCCCATATTCTGAGCTTCTTTCAAGAACTTATCATAGGCATCAACCGACAATTCTCCCATTACAATCTTTGCAAAATACTCTCCACGTAGAGTTGACAATTGGTTACCAAGTTCAGCTTCCCGTGAGGCCTCCTCTTTGGTAAAGGAAATCGGCGGCATGGCCATGCTGGTATCCATATTCTCAGTCCAGTATTTCCGGATATCTCCGGAGTAGCTTCCTTTGGTAGCAATCAGCGGATTGGCATGATGCTCGTCACGGATATTCGGCCAATTATGCATACGGTATTTGAATAACGTAGTCGATACCGGCTGACCTTCAGGATCCTTATAGATATAGCTGTTCTCCGGATAATAAGGCATTCCCGCCTCATCAATTAGATGTACCGTTCCATACTCGCCAAAGTTAATCAATTCCCAGCCCTTTTTACTGTAATTAAAATCAAGCCAGGCCATTGCCGCTTCCACATTCTCACTTTGGGTAGTGATCGCAGCTTCGGTCCCTGCTCTTTTAAAATTCTTGTATGTGGTAGCAGATTTATCCCCTTTATTCAGAACCGGGTTCAGCGCCCCCACAAAGTCGATTCCGCTTTGCTCTTTCCAATAACTCCACATCGTATCCGGAGAATCCATCATCACAGCGGTGTCCCCCGAAATAGCGCTGGCCATTCTTTGGTTAAAATCTGCCGTCGCCCAGTCCGGGTTCAACAATCCTTCTTTGTTCCATTGCTGCATAGTGGTCAAATATTCCTTAGCTTTCGGCTGCGCCGGCCCCCAGGCTACTTTGCCGTTCTTATCAAGGAAGGTCCAATCCCAAACTCCATAAGCACCATTTATGATGCCGGTGAAGATCTGCCCATAAGTAGATCCGTAATTGAGTGGAGCTTTGTATCCAACTTCCTTTGCTTTTGTCAGGAAGGTATGCCATTCGTCAATCGTATTTGGAACCTCAAGCCCAGTTTTATCCAGCGCCTCCTGCTTAATCAGCGTCCCAAACCAAGTCCACTCCGAGTATGGGGCAATCCCATAAAAACCGAGCAGCTTGCCGTCATCCGTGACCGTGGTTTTTCTTCTTGATTCATCCGAATTGCGCCACTTCGTATAGTTCGGAGCATTTTTTTCCATCAGATCAGTCAGATCGATATAAGCACCGTCATTTACACCTGCTTCAAGTCCCCCTGGGTAGCGTCCCGGCTCAATGATAATGTCTGGCAGATCACCGGAGGAGATCATCAACGTAAAGGCATCCGCTTCCTGGCCGATTGGCGGCGTGATGAAGTTTACTTTGATGCCCGTCAATTGCTCGACCTGCTTCTGGACGGCATGATTGTTCATATCCGGAATATTAGAATTCGCAGGCATCCATACATCCAGAACCACATCACCTTTAACAGGGTAAGCTGAGTAATCATTTGGAATGACTTCATCGAAGACGTCGCCGAGGTATGTATCATTCAAGGAATGATTAACTTCGTCGATTTGCTCTTGCGTTGGGGCTGTATTGCCGCGTATGTCCGCGCTGATATCTGTAAAATCAACCGGGTCTTTGGCTGTGCTCTCTTTCTCTTTGTTGTTGGAGACACCTTTATCCGCCCCATTGTTTGCACTGTTGCCACTACATGCTGTTACAGTCGAAATGATCAGTATTAACACAAATAAAAGACTAAAATAACGCTTTGCATTGTTCTTCATACTTAACCTCCCACTATAAAATATTTGCCACAACGCTTTAAGCAAATCCAAAGCTTGGAACCACGCCCTTTTTGCCACGTAGATAGCTCCCCTTGATTAATACAGTTTTTCTGTATCTCAGATCGAATTATAAGCATCCAAAATCAAAATGTCAACGCTTTCATACAATATTTTTGTAACCTTATGGACTTTCCTCAAATAAATATATGACTATATCACACTACAAATCTATTAAAAAACATACCAGCAAAACTATAGATTTATGAAATAACCCTTACCAATCAGGCGTTTTCTGTCAATCATTATGGACAATGATTAAAAATATCCACATTAAATGAAAAGGCCATTCATTACAGTTTTCCTGTAATGAATGACCTTTTCTATCTTGATTTTATGTTTTAATGTTACTCTCCCGATGGCGCAGTCTGAGCAAGCGTATCACTACAAGGTACCCCAAAATCCGGTGTTCCATCCACATTCCAGCCAAATTTCTGGATACGGGTTGCGCGTAAAGACACATCCGCTCCAGCGGAAGGAAGCGCATGATAGACTATCCAATCTTCCTCGCCGTCAGGAGATCGGGTGAAGCTATTGTGTCCCGTAGCAAAAATCCCGTTCTCTACACTTTTGCAGAATACAGGTGACATTGATTTCTCCCATGAGAGCGGTTGCAAAGGATCTGCTGCTTCGCTCATGGTGAGCATACCTAGTGCGTAATCCTCAGACCACGTCGTACTGGCCGAATAAACCATGAAAATACGATTGTTTCGCTGCAAAATAACCGGACCTTCGTTAATCGCCATGCCACCTTGCTTCTCCCATGACAGAGTTGGAGCTGTGAGCAGATGTTGCTCACCTTCCAAGGTCCATGGATTACTCATTCGCATAATGTATATGGCTGACCCATAATCAGGGAAATGACCATATCCCCCATACAGAAAGTACAGCTGTTCCCGCAAAGTCATTACTGTTCCATCCAACCCTGAGACAGGTGTCTGCAGTGCACCTCTCCATACCCACAGTCCTTCCAGCGGATTAGCCGTTTCATTTTCCAGCACGCAAATCCGCCGAGACTCGTCGCCTCCTCCGTCATTCGCAGTGTAGTAAATGTACCATTTGTTATCCAAATGATGAATTTCCGGCGCCCACAGATTGTAACTGTAGGTGCCCCCAGGTTCGGGAGACCAGATCACTTTCTTGTCACCCTCTGCAAGACCGGTCAATGTTCTAGATCTCGTCAGCTCCAGACATTTACCTTTCGTTGCCATAAAGTAATAATAGCCATCGGTATGTTTGAATACCCACGGGTCTCCCGAGCTTGCTACAATTGGATTTAAAAAAGTTGTACGCTGTGACATTCTCTTTTCCTCCTTAGCTATTCATCCCCGTACAAACAATCTACCACGGCGGTAATTGTAGACGAATCCCGATTTTCCAGCACCTCCCATAAAATAATAATTCCCATCATACTCAGCTCTCCTAAAGTTGTCTAGAGTGGCAAATAGATCCATCAGAACCCTGATCTATTTCCAAATAAAGCACTTTCCTTACGAAAATGGGCTTTTCCTTCACTTCCCACGCTCTTCGTCAATCGACAAATCTCACATTGTCCGGTAGAAAAAACGTGCTCTTTGTGATAGACTCACTAATAACAATGACTTCTCCGTTCATTTTAGGCGGTAACTGTTTATACCAAAACAGCGGCTTTTTTTATAGAAACGGCATCGCTTTTCTAATTCAGGAAGCAGGTCCCCGTTCTTTCTATAAACCGTATATACGCAGGTCTTTGGAGTTCATTGCGTTAATGCGACACTATATTTGATTGAAATTCATTTAGGGGGGAATGTCATTATGGCAGCCAAGAAAATGCGTTCAGACATGATTAAAAAAGGCTTTGACCGTGCTCCACACCGTAGTCTCCTGCGTGCAGCCGGAGTAAAAGAAGAAGATTTCGGAAAGCCGTTTATTGCGGTCTGCAATTCCTATATTGATATTGTTCCAGGTCATGTGCATCTTCAAGAGTTCGGTAAGATTGTTAAGGAAGCGATTCGTGAAGCTGGCGGCGTTCCTTTCGAATTCAATACGATCGGTGTTGATGACGGTATCGCAATGGGACATATCGGTATGCGTTATTCCCTGCCAAGCCGTGAGATCATCGCTGACTCCTTGGAAACTGTCGTTTCTGCGCATTGGTTCGATGGCATGGTCTGCATCCCTAACTGCGATAAAATCACACCAGGCATGATGATGGGCGCATTGCGTGTCAACATCCCGACCATGTTCGTAAGTGGCGGTCCAATGAAAGCCGGCGTAGACAGTAAAGGTAAAAAACTCTCCCTTACCTCCGTATTCGAGGGCGTAGGTGCTCATCAAGTTGGAAAAATCAATGATGCTGAGTTACTTGAATTAGAACAATTCGGTTGTCCTACCTGCGGATCTTGTTCAGGAATGTTCACTGCCAACTCCATGAACTGCCTTGCAGAGGCACTTGGACTGGCATTGCCAGGTAATGGTACCATCCTAGCTGTAGCCGATGAACGCAGAGAATTTGTACGCAGATCTGCTACTCAACTGATGGAATTGATTAAGTTGGACCTTAAACCAAGAGATATCGTAACTAAAGAATCACTCGATAACGCGTTTGCACTGGATATGGCAATGGGCGGTTCTACTAACACAGTACTGCACACCCTTGCCCTGGCTCAAGAAGCTGGTATCGATTATCCGCTTGAACGCATTAACGAAGTGGCTAACCGGGTTCCTTATTTGGCGAAGCTGGCTCCAGCATCCGATATTTTCATTGAAGATGTGGACCGCGCAGGCGGCGTTAGTGCCGTCTTGAATGAATTGCTGAAGAAACCAGGTGCTCTTTACGGAGACTGCATGACAGTTACCGGCAAAACATTAGCCGAGAACGTAATCGGTCATGAAATCCAAGATACTTCCGTCATTCATAAGATCGATAATCCTTACTCCGAAAGAGGCGGTCTCGCCGTCCTATACGGCAACCTGGCTCCAGAAGGTTCCATCATTAAAGTAGGTGCAGTTGATGCTTCTGTTGGTGGATATCACAAAGGTCCTGCGATCTGCTTTGATTCCCAAGAATCCGCACTCGAAGGTATCGCTAACGGTAAGGTTAAAGAAGGTCATGTAGTCGTTATTCGTTATGAGGGTCCAAAGGGTGGACCGGGTATGCCGGAAATGCTAGCTCCTACTTCGCTAATCGTGGGGATGGGTCTTGGTGCTAAGGTCGGTCTGATTACAGACGGACGTTTCTCGGGGGCTTCCCGCGGAATTAGCATCGGTCATATCTCTCCAGAAGCTGCAGAAGGCGGTCCAATCGCTTTTGTTGAGGATGGAGACATCATTGAACTGGATCTCAACAACCGTAAGATTGAATTGCTGGTTGAAGAAGAAGTTTTGGCGGTTCGCCGTACCGGCTGGAAAGAGTTTGAGCCTAAAGTTAAGACTGGTTACCTGGCTCGCTATTCCAAAATGGTTACCAACGCAAGTAACGGTGCAGTCCTGAAGATTTAATTAGCAAACCCGAATTCTAGTTGTTCCTTGCATACAAGAGCAGTCTACCTTAGATAATCTATGGTCGGACTGCTCTTTTTTATTGGACACAAGAAAAAATGCCCCACAATCCATTGCTGGTTTGTGAGGCATCTATATTACGGCTCATTATAAGTCTAAATAATATCATGAATCAATTCGTTACTGTTGCTCCTGGTAATTCCACTTCTGTGAGTGAATCGTTAAGCGACAATGCTTCCTCTTGCTGTGGTTTACGTTTCCTTACCGACCTTTCATCATGAGGCAGTTGCTTATTCATCTTCTTGAATAATTCTGAGACAGGCATCAGGATTAGCTTCGGTACAAGTACCTCACTACGCTCCTTGAGCCTAGCACCACCATCTGGATGAATTACACTTAACAGGATCTTTAAGTAAAACTTGGTGGAGCGTGCGAATATGCCATCGGGCAAATCATGTACGCTAAAACCGAATTTCTCTGGCCCACGGTTAATCATACTAACACCATAAAGTGCTTTGGCTTGCGCGAGGTTTACATCATCGGCAATAACTTCTGCTAGCATTGGCAACCCTTTCTCCATTCTGCGGATCATTCGAATCGCAAGTTGAGCAGAAGAACGAGAATGAATACCTAACTCGAATAATTGCCTGTTATCAATATGCAGCTCAATGACTTTATCACCTTTACTCAGCAAGGTTCCATCACCAAGTTCAACAGGCTCTCCCTGATATTTACGCATTCGATAATGCATGAACGGATCGGCCGGGTTAATCGTCTTGAGCTGGAACAATACTTGGAATACCTGCTCCCAAGCCAACCAGAGTCCGACCAGTACTCTTTTACTAAAGGATAACCGCCGAATCGGTGATTTCTCCGCCATTTTGATCATGTCGTCCACTCGAATACTGCGCAATCCTCTTTTTTGGGCCTCCTGCAGCGTCAGTTCAAGAGCTATAAGCATATTCTCGGGTGCGCCCGGATCGGCACCTAATGTTGTGCCACTATCATGCAGCAGCATCACTTCACCGGGGTTCAATCGCGCCAGCATCTTCTCAGTGAGACGCTGCGCACCAAGCTTCTCACGCCAATCTCCAAACATTACCGACCATAGAACAATTTCAACTTGGCGACGTTTGGAAATATCGAATAAATTAACAATCCCCCAAGGTGGACGGTAATAAGTACTACGCTCGCCTATTATGTTGTAGATAATATCATTCGTGCGCTGAATCTGCCGACGAACGGTTGCGGGCCGCATGAGCCAGTTCGTCTTGTGAACATAATTATGAATTCCAATAAGATGTCCCTCTCCATGTATCCGCCTAATAAGATCCGGATAACGTTCAGCGTTAGATCCTACTACAAAAAAGGTAGCTTTTGCATCGTACTTCTTCAATAAATCCAGAAGTAACGGCGTAAACCGAGGGTCAGGCCCATCATCAAAGGTCAACGCAAACTCATTTTGCCCAGTTCCTTTACGAAAGACACGAAAACCAAAAATGCGACTAATCATACCAGGGATAAAAGCATAAAAAGTGGAGATATAAAATAACCAGAGCAGCAAAGTCTGCATATGAATTCCTCGCTTTTCCAGAGTTGACTTTGGCTCGCCTTACGTCTGCAAGCAGAACCTGTGATACGGCCAAGTGAAGTTAGTTAAAAAATACGTTACCCCCTATTTTAACACATGTATCAAAGAAATAGACGGTTTTTACGTAAAATCATGTACAATGTATTCAAGCTGACCTATCAACTTAATTAAAAAGGGAGTTGTTTATATCTATGCTGCCGTTGTACAAAAAATATTGGCGCACGTTCTTCGACATTGGATTAATTGTCCTCACGGTCTATCTGGTTATGTTCGCCTTCAGTAAATTGTATCAGTTAGCTGCACCTGTATTCCTATCTTTTTTTGTATTTTTGCTTATTGAACCACTTGCCCGTTTCTTGAACCGGCGCGGACTTGCCAAACCCTTCGCTTCGGCGATCTCAGTGCTGCTATTCCTAATCATTCTTCTAGGTACGTTATTTGGCGCTGGACTATTGGTCACCATCCAAGCTCTTCACTTTCAAGAAAACCTTCCTAAATATACATATGTGGTACAACAACATTTCGTAGAATCCACAACCTATCTTCAGCAAAAAATCAATAATTTGCCGCCGGATATTACCGACAAAGTAAATGGATACTTTAAAGATGCCACGAATGTCCTTACACATTGGCTTGTTACTTTTCTAAAGTATATGGTCGGTGTGCTCGGATCCTTCTCCTCCTTCATGGCTAATTTTGGGATCGCTATTATTTTAGCATTTTTCCTTAGTATGGAGATTAAAGATTGGCGCAAGGTTGCCCATGACAAAATGCCAAAAACATTTAAAACTGCTTATGCCTTTTTGCAGGGCAACGTCTTCAAAGCCATCGGCTCTTATTTAAAAGCCCAGCTTATTCTTATTAGCATTACCTTTGTTATCGTACTGGTTGGCTTATTCATACTAAGGACCGGTAACGAAATCACTATGGCGCTTATCTGTGCTGTATTTGATGTCTTACCGCTCCTTGGTGTAACGACGATTTTAGTCCCTTGGATCATCTACCTGTTTATTGTTGGTAATACCTCTTTAGCCATCGGTTTAATCGTACTCCTGGCGATTGTATTGATTGTAAGACAACTGCTTGAACCGAAGATTACCGGGAATTCGATCGGCGTATCATCTGCTTTTCTGATGCTGTCCTTCGTCATTCTGTCCACATCCGCTTTCGGTATGGCCGGTCTGATCCTGTCGCCGATTCTGCTTATTCTGATCAAAGAACTAATTCAACAAGGATATCTTCAGAGCTGGATCTATTTGCCTCAAGAGGAGTTTATCGTTTCGCCCTTTGCTGCAAATGGCCCTTCATCTAAGGGCAAGGCCACTGCTACTCCTCCGGAGCCTCAAGCTTCTGTAGAAGATGATAATAAATCAAATATCTGACCGAACAGCTTAATGGCAAGATGCGGACTATCGGGAGCGACATTCTCTACAGCAACTGATACAGCATATCTTGGGTGATCCACCGGACCGTAGCCGATAAACCATTGATTATTGCGTGCTACGCCCTTAACCAGCGTCTGTGCTGTCCCTGATTTACCTGCAAGAGGCCAGTGTGTGCTTTGTAGACGGGCTCCCGTTCCATCAGTCACAACTTTGCGCATCATAGACAGTAACTGGCGGGCTGTAGACTCAGAAATCCTCCCTGCAGAAGAAGGGGACAGATGTCCCGGCAGATCCTCCAGCTTCTGCCCGTTGGCAAATGTGACTCGCTGCAGAATCCTTGGCGCCCTTACTTCACCTCCATGCAGTAGCGTTACAATAAGATTAGCTGCTTGTAGAGGGGTTACTTGTACATCTCGCTGTCCAATTGCAGTCTGCACCCTGGCTCCCTTGTCATCCGGCAGTAAGGTAGTAAAGATGGTTCCCTTTTGCTCTCCGGATAGTGGTTTTAGAATTGGAAACCCAAGCGTCTTCTCGGCTTGCCAGCTGATATCTCTACCGAGTCCTAGCGCCAGTGCAGTCGATTGAAGCTGGATACCGCTTAAGCGCTCTGCCAGAGCAGCAAATACAGTATTACAGGACACGGCGAATCCTTGCACCAGCGTAAGGGGGCCGTGTCCTTTTCCTGTCATACAAGACAAACCATATTTCTCGTATTGCCCTGAACAATAAAAAAGCTCATCAGCGGAGGTTATACCTGCTTCTAACGCCGCGGCGGCTGTAACGATTTTGAAGATCGATCCAGGAACGGCAGCCTGGAGTGCCCGATTGTTCCATTCCCCTCCTTGCGGAGATACCTTCTCTGGATTATAGAAGGGTAAAGATACCATGGCTTCAATATCGCCCGTCCCGGTATCTAACACCACTATGGCTCCTTCCTTCATTCCGGATTTGAGCGCAAGCTCCTCAATTCCCTCCTGAAGCTTCTTATCAACCGTTGTATATAAAGAAAGAGGGAAATATGGATTGCCCGGAGCTTTAACTTGAATGGGACTGCCTGGAAGGCGATTCCCACGCGCATCCACTTGAACAAATGCTTCCGTGTGACCTACCCCTTGAAGCAAAGGCTCTAATGTCTTCTCTAAACCGTCCGTTCCCGTCATAGGAACTCTAAGACCCGTAGGAGAAGCTTTATGCATGGTGGCTTCCGATAAATAGCCTAGCCATTGCCGACCTGAAGAAATTCCATCATATCTGCGTGCGAAAGGGAGCACGCCTACTCCGTCGATCCCCAGTGCACTCACTTCTTCTGCCTGTGCCTGAGACAACGCGAGTGGCCCTTTTCCCACTGAAGATGGCCATAGCAAAGGTTCCTTAAGTGACGACCGCTTATTCAACAGTTGTTCATAGCTGACACCCAGAATCTCCGCCAGTCGGTGCATGGGTTTAGCTTCTTCGTAAACAACCTTCGTCACTGATTTCTTAGCCATCTCCTCTTGTGGAAAAAAAGCCGCCGTCCAAATGGTTTCCCCCGCAAGAAGCTCATTCTTGCGGTCATACAGACGTCCCCGACCGCTGTCCAGTACAGTTTCCCGTTCACTTTGAATTTCCGCCATCTTCGCAAGGGTATATTTTGTTCCAGGAACCTTCTGTTCCTTCATAATTAGTTGAACCCACGCCAGCCTAAGGATCAACACGGCTACAGCCGCAGATAAAATAAGAAGACCGCTGAATACACGCCGATGTTTGTTATTACGCAATGTCTTCCCTCCTGAGCAGAATCCACACCTATTATGTCCTATCTACATCCATTAGAATCGCCATAAAATGTTCATTACAACATCACAATCAAAAAAATATTTAAATTAAAAGTAAAAATCAAAGAACCGCTTCTCCTAAAGGAATAAGCGGTTCTTTAATTTAGTATTCTGTTACGGCTATCCTATACGCTGAATTTCGATAACTTCTCCTTTAACTGTAAAGATGCATCCTCCAGCTTCAAAGAAAGCTCTACCAAATGATCACTTACACTTTGTTGCTCTCCACTAAGCGAGGCAACTTCTTGAGAGGCAGCTGATGATTCCTCAGCTATAGAGCTTACGTTACTCATCGAATCGGATAGAACCTTTTGCGATTGACTCAGGCTGTCCATCGACACAGTTACAGCATTCAGACGAGCGATAAAATGCTGCATTTGATCCTGCACAGATACGAAAATATCGCTAGTGCTCTGCACGGAAGTCATTTGCTGATTAAAGAGCGGTGCAACTTCTGAAAGGACCACAACCGTCTCGTTCATATCTCTCATAACGGTATCTGTTATTTCAGCCACAACAGCAATAGACTCTTTCGATTGATCTGCAAGCTGGCGTATTTCATCGGCTACCACCATGAATCCGCGTCCAGCCTCGCCTGCTCTTGCTGCTTCAATGGTGGCATTCAGTGACAAGATATTCGTCTGCTGTGTAATATTTTGCATGACATTAAGAACCTTCATAACGGAAGATGCCGTTTCTGTCAGCTCGTTAACCTTCATCACAAGCTGATTCGTCTTCAGGCCCGTCCTATTTGTCTCATTAAGTAATTCTTTCAACCTGTTGAAGCCTTCCTCACTGAGTTCGCCGATGCTGTGTGCGGTGTGATCCATCTCGTGAGTAGCTGAATTAACTAAATCCATCTGTACCGAAATTTGTCCTGTCAACTCATTGCCACGATCAGCTTCCAAGGCCAGACTACCTGCACCACCCGCAATTTCTTCCGTGGCCGCAGCAATATCCATAGCTGCATCAGCAGTCTTACGCGAAACACCGCTAAGCTCATCGGCGGTTTCCAGTACCTTCCGGGCGGTTTCATTCGTATGAATAACCAGCTCTGTTATCCGTTCCATCATCATGTTAAAAGAGCTGGATAACTGACCGATCTCATCACGTGAGGTGATATTCGTACGCACCCCTAGATTCCCTTCAGCTCCCTCTGACATCAAATTCTTAAGTCTGGTCAGGGGCCGAGATACCATTCTGAACATCCAATATCCAATCAGAATGGCGATAACAGCAGCTACAGCAACAATAATATAAGTAGTCTTGAGAATACGCAGCGCGTCTTTCGTCAAGTTCTCAGCCGGTACAACACCAAGTAATCTCCATCCCGAGGTTTCTAGTGTTCCGTATACAGCTAATATAGATTTTCCCTTTTCATCCTTTGTTGGCAATGAGCCTGCTGTATTCTGCAGACCACCCAGAAGCGTCCCTCCCAAATTCAGATATGTATCTGTCCCCACTTGCTGGGAGGAGGCAATCAATTCATCCTTATTCGTCAGCAATTGCATGTAGGAGCTTGTTCCAAGATCCACTTTACGAAGCTGATTTTCTAATTCGCTAATTCTAATATCGTTAATAACTATGTATCCCTTGCTTTTAGAATCACCGGCAATCGATTTGGCCAAATGGAAAACACCTGACGTATTTCCTTCCTGGCCCTGTAATTCACGTGGAATCCATACACTCTGTGGCTTCTCCTGTAGCTGCTTAAACCATGAGGATTCTCTGAAACTCTCAATAAAAGCGCTATCTTTTGTCCCTGCCGAAGAAATTGGAAAACCTTCATTCATCGGAATAAGGTATACGGCCTCCACACCGTTTGATGCCGTGAGCCAATCATTTAGCTGCGCACTAATCTGGTTAGATAGTACCTTACGTTCCTCATTACTTGTAGTGGGATTATTCCCTTGATTGAGTGCATTTTGAATTTCATTGTCATACAAGATTCTTCCTAGACCATCCTCATAACGTAACAATTCCACATCAAACTTCTCAGCGGTTTGAACGACTGTCTGTTGATTGGCTGACAGCGCATTCGTCTCGATCGTATGCTCAGCTACGGAATAGGAAGTGTAGCCGAGAGAGAGCACGAGCACCATCGTCGAAACAAAGAAGATGAGAAAAAGCCGCACCCCAATGGATTTGGATGGATGCAGCTGGAATCGTCTTTTTTCTTTTTTCACTTGTACTTTCATCTAATCATTCACCACCGTTGTCGTCTGTTATGCCTACTGGCTTATCGTTTACAAGGTCATGAACATTTGTAACACCCGATCGGAAAGATATGGCAAATACTCATGACCGTACTCATAATAAACCATAAGCTCTTTGGGCGCTAGTACTTTGTTGTATGCGGCAAACTGCGTTGAAGGTGGACAAATCACATCGGATAACCCTGTAACCCACAACATTTTAGCTTGAATTCGCTCCGCGAGATTCTGAATATCGATGTAACCCAGTCTATTAAAAATCTCGTCCTCACGTAAATGATGGGGATCAAAAAAGCGGAAATAATAGTTAATTTCCTCATAAGCTGACGTAGTGATATCAAGCTTCCAAGCCCGTCTATAATCTGAAAGAAACGGATACACAGGAACGGCCATGCTCACACGCGGCTCTAATGCTGCACAAGCTACAGTAAGCGCTCCGCCTTGAGATAAACCAAAAGCACCTACTCGTGCAGGATCAACTTCCTCCATAGACATCAATATTCGAGCAGTCTGTGCTGTATCCAGAAACACATTACGATAGTAAAGGTTGTGCGGATTAGGATCGTCAATGCCGCGAATAATATGTCCACGAATGGTTGTGCCTTTTACTGTAAGATTATCCTCGGAAAGTCCGCCTTGTCCCCGGCAATCCATCGCAAGGACACTAATCCCATGGGCCGCATAAGTCACCTTCTCCATCCAATCCCCGCTGTCACAGGAATATCCATGAAACATCACGACACCAGAACTTTTTTCTGAACTCCTTTTCTTCGGTCTTACATATTTACAATGAATTCTTGCTCCGCCAACGCCGGTAAAATAAAGATGAAAACATTCCGCCAGCTCACTGACGAACTCCGCAGGCTCTAGTTCATAATCTAGTGACTGGGCGTCCAGATCACGCAAAGCCCGCTCCCAAAACGCGTCAAAGTCGATCGGCTTTGGGCTGCTTCCGTTATATTCTTTTAATTGTGACAATGTCATGTCGTTTCCCATATTAAAGTCCTCCTTAAGGTTTTTTCACTTAAAAACAATGGAAACGGAAAACCCGCATATGTGGATTTTCCGTTAGCTTCTACTAATAACAAGAGCTCGCTAGTTGCACTTTGTGCAACTATTACAGCTAAGTAAGTTGTGTTGTTCATTTAATTGCACTCTATACAACTAAAATTGCTCACAGCGGGGTTTCCGGGGCAAAATCGCCTGAAATAAGTGTACAATGTGCAACTATTTACACTAAACACCACCAAACAGGTTAGTTTAAGTGCACTTTGTGCAACTGCGGCTTTAGCCTAGACATACTGGCGTCTCATGAATGAGCTCATAGTACTCACTCGTGGCTCTTGCGCTGCACTTTGTGCAATAGAATCTCTCCATATGAGTGTCCGTCTTTGTTCTATTGCACTTTGCGCAATCAGTTCGAACGAAAATGAGCATAAAATTGATTTTTGCGGAAATCCATTGCAGAGAGTGCAATAGATTCTTTTTTTCAGACGAAATCGAGAGTTTCTATTGCAGAGAATGCAATGAAAAGCCGAAGCTACATAACACATAACACAAAGCGCGCAACGTGCAGAACCCAGCACAGAAAACACATTACACTGCACGCTGTAAAGTTCTTTCGAACGCTACACGACCACCAAGCATCTACTCCACTTCACTCTATCTAAGGTTGTTCCCCAAAGCTTGTTCACCCTATTAAATTTTGCCTAAACCCGCATCATCGCCAACCTCTTCATGGGTATCGATGACATAGTTGACGATTTCATCAACGGTTGTATATGCAACGCCTACATAAGTATCAGCAGCGCCATAATAGATGGCGATACGTCCAGTTTCTGCATCATGCAAAGTAGCACATGGGAAAAGAACGTTATTTACAAAACCTCTTTCCTCGTACCATTCTTCAGGAGTTAGCACAAAATTTTTCGAGCGATATTTGACTTTCGAAGGCTCGTTAATATCCAAAATAACTGCACCCATACTATATACAAGTCCGTTACAAGTTCCAGTAACGCCATGGTAGAACATCAACCAGCCTTCAGAGGTTTCAATCGGTGCAGGTCCGCCGCCAATCTTCACACTTTGCCACCAGCCCTGCCCCCCTTTGCTCATCACGTGACGGTGTTTACCCCAATAAACAAAGTCAGGGCTTTCGCTAAGAAATACATCGCCGAATGGTGTATGTCCGCTGTCACTTGGACGGGACAACATCACGAAGTTATTATTGATTTTTCTAGGGAACAATACGCCGTTCCGGTTGAAGGGCAGGAATGGATTTTCCAAGCTGATAAATGTTTTGAAATCTTGTGTTTTGGCAACACCAATGGCTGCGCCGTAAAAATCTGTACACCAGATAATATAAAATGTATCTTCGACCTTAACCAGACGTGGATCGTAAGCATACCGCGGCTGATAAGGGTTACCTTCTTCATCTATAAATCGGATCGGCTCATCATCGATTTTCCAATCTAGACCATCAACACTATGTCCCATACGCAAATGCGGACGAGTCGTGTTATCTTCTACACGAAATACTCCAATAAAACTCCCTTCATACGCAGCAACCGCACTATTAAAAATACGGGCTACACCTTTTGCGGGATTTCTTTTGATAACCGGGTTATCATTATGTCTCCAAATCGGGTTCTCGTAGCCCGCAGGCTTATCCTGCCAAGGCATGTTCGGGATGTTCACTGCACTTGCTCCTACCAATTTCACTTCACTCATTAGTATTCCCTCCAAATGTATGCAACTTTTTAGATTGCTATTTTATCTAGTACTGTTATGAAATCTACTACTAAGCTTACTTCACGGAACCTTGCGAAAATCCATTGTAGATATACTTTTGCAACGCGGTAAACACAACCAAGGTCGGGATAATTGCGATCATAATCGCCGCACATATAACTTCCCACTGTGATCCGTACGGACCTTTAAACTTAAAGAGCGCTGTGGAGATCGTTTGGAGATCTGTTTTCGGCATATAAAGGAAAGGAGTGTAAAAATCGTTATAAATATTTACGCCCTTCACAATAATTACTGTTACAATCGCCGGTTTCAGCAGCGGCAAAATAATTCTCCAATAAATCGTCCAATACGAAGCCCCGTCCAGCATCGCGGATTCATCCAGTGACTCGGAAATCGAATCCAAGAACTGCATGAAAATATATACAGCGATAATATCCGTACCGAGGTACATCACGATGGGTGCCCATCTGGTATTAAACAAGCCCAAGTGATTGATGATTTGGAAAGTTGCTACTTGCGTAGTAACACCCGGAATCAGAGTAGCAATCAGAAACATACTGATGAGAACTTTACTGCCTTTAAATTTGAAGCGGGATAAAATATAAGCCATCATTGAACCCGTCAGCGTTGCACCCAGGATAGAGATCACAACGATAATGACCGTGTTTTTAAATCCCAGAAGCATTTTCCCATCAACAAAAGCCTTAGTGTAGTTGGAGAAATTCAGCCAATTCTCTGGCAGCGTTAACGGTCCGGTTGAAGCGTATTCTGGCCCTGTTTTTAATGAAGCAAAAAATACAACTACGATAGGTATCAACGCTGCAAGTGCTCCCAAAATCAAGGTGAGATATTTGAATATACTAGCAGTGGTATATTTTACAGAATGCATAGTTTATTTCTCCTCCTTGATCAGAACGCGCTGCAAAATAGTAACTACTATAACGATACCCAGCAAAACTACGGCCATCGCTGACGCTAATCCAACTTTGCTATATTTAAAAGCTACATCGACCGTCTGAATAACAAATGTGCTACTTCCGTTAGATCCGCCTGTCATGACGTATGGAATTTCAAATACCCCAATGGCGCCACTAACCGCTAAGATCAAGTTCAACTGCAGAATTCGCTTAATACTTGGCAAAATAATATGCATAAACTGATGCCATCGGTTTGCACCATCAATCTCAGCAGCTTCATAAATATCCGAACCGATCGAGGAAATAGCCCCAAGGAAGATCAGGAAATTCATCCCCATGTATCTCCACAGTGACGCACCTGCAAGTGAGAAGTTAATCAAATTCGGATTGAGCAGCCACTTCTGCTGTAAACCGCTGAGTCCGAGCAGGTTAAGAATCGTATCTAGCGTTCCATCTGGTTTGAAAAAGAACAAAAAGATAAAGCCGATCGCTACACCGTTTAGCAAGGTTGGGAAGAACAAGATCCCTTTGAATAAATTTTTCATGCGAACACTAAAGCTCAGAATGGTTGCAAAATACAAAGCAAGCGCCATCTGAATAAAGGTGGTAAAGAAATAATACAAGCTGACCTTAAATACGGAAAAATACTCCGGTTTCGTAAAAATGGTTTTGTAGTTCTCTAACCCAACGTACTCCATATTTTTACTTAGGCCATTCCAGCTGGTGAAGCTGTACCGAAACATACTGATGACTGGATAATAAGCAAACGTGAGTAGCAATACGATCGGTACTAATGAGAACAAGCATATGATGGCAATACGTTGATTTTTGTAACTCAAATTCGAAAACTTGAACACCCGATACACCTCCAGAAAAGCATCCTCATTTATTTATGACTCGTTTAAATGTGAAGGGGGAAATGCCCGATCGCATATCCCCTTCCACTTCCACTACCGCCTAAAGCATTTAAGAAAGCTTATAGTTGTTACTGTGCTGTGACTTTCGTGCGAGCGGCTTTCCACTTGTCGTTGAGGTCCTTCATGATGTCATCATAGGATTCTTTTCTGTTGCCAATTGCGGCTTCAATAATACGTTTCTTGAAGTCTGGTTGCCAAGCACCGATTTCGGCTTGTTTGTCGATTTCATCAGACCAGCCTTCTTCACCGGCTTTAGCAGCTGCAAGTGTATCAAAGGTTACTTCAGTGCCTTCATATTGTTTCAGAATTTCTGGAAGCTCAGCACCGATAGCCGGGCTCATACCGCCACCTTCTGTCGTTGGGTAGCCAGATTCGTTAATGAACCAATCCACCCAAGCTCTAGCAGCTTCTTTGTTTTTACTATGAACGCTGACACCCAGATTGTAGTCACCAGCAAGCGGTACAAGGATTTTATCTGCATTCGTAGGGAATGGCATGAAGCCAACATCATCTGGATTCGTTGCTAAACCTTTGATTTGACCGATTGCCCAAGATCCAAGAACCATCGTGCCGATTTTTCCGTTAGCCAGATCCGCTTTAGAAGATTCCCAATCTGTAGTCGTTGGATCTTCTTCAATCAAACCTTTTTGTGCTGCATCGTACAGGATTTTGTACAGCTCATAGTGAGGTTGACCTGGAACATAGTTGTCGTCGCTAGCCACTTGACCAATGTTCACATAATCACGGTTACCAGCTACTGTAGCCAGATCCGCTTCCCATTGGGTCAATGTCCAGCCAGCTGCATAGTTTGTATACAGAGGCACAGCTTTCGTTTTGTCTTTAACAGATTGCAGAGCAGTTAAGAATTGTTCAGGAGTTCTTGGAACCTCTGTAATCCCTGCATCCTTGAAGACTTGTTTGTTGTAAATAATACCGTTAAAGTTGATGGTCATTGGAATTCCGTAAGCCACTCCGTCTACTGCTCGTTCTTCTACCCCTGTATATTGTTTTTGCATATCTTCGAGTGTACCCAGTGGTTCGAAGAAATCGGGAATATCTTTAATAGCTATGCTTGTAGGTAACAAAAGAACGTCGCCATAGTCACTAGTGCTCATGCGAATTTTAATTTGATCTTCATAAGTAGCAAGCGCTTCAAAATTCACCTTTACATCAGGATATTTCTCATTGAACTTAGCCGCATACTCTTTGAATACGGTATCAACAATATCCGTTCTTTGCGTAATAACCGTGATATCCCCTTTAATATCCTTGGCTGCTGCATCATCAGCCGGAGCTGCCGTCGCCTCTGTTGAGGATCCATTGCTTCCTGTGTTTTTAGTGCCTTCATTGTTGGTGTTGTTGTTTGAGGAACAACCGCTAAACAATCCTGCCATAAGTGTCAGTGCCATCAAGCCCATCATTGTTTTTCCTTTTTTCATGCTTTTACGACCCCTCTCTTCCATTCAACTCTAATTTGGTTTAATAACAAAAATAATAACTTTTATCATCACCATTAATTTAACAGAGTAATTACCATTATCAAACTAACAGAAATACTCTTGAAAAAAAGTGATGATATCGCTTACAAACCCATTATAGATCTATTTTTCACGCAAAACGATGGTTTGAATTGCTTTTTCTGGTCTTGTATTTGTTATTTTTGTTTTTGTTATGGTGTTTTTATTATCTAATTTATTGAAAATAACCACAAAAAAAGAGAGCTTATCGCTCTCCTAAATAATAGCTTCCTATATAGGACTAAACCTCACGTTCCATTTTCGGTAATTTACAGCCACTTTTGTAATCCTTAGGTGTCATCCCACACATTTTCTTGAACAATTTATTAAAATAAACCGGATCACTATAGCCAACCTTATCGGCAATTTCATAATTTTTTAGGTCGGGATGCTCGATCAGCAATTCTTTCGCCTTAGTAATTCGAATTTGAATTAGATATTCGGTGATGGTTTGCCCCGTCTTTATTTTGAATAACCGGCTAAGGTAGCTCGCATTCATACCGACGGTCTCCGCCAAACGCTCAAGTTCGAAGTTCTGATCATACTCCCTCTCCAGTATGCTTTTAGTCTGTTCAACTACGTAATGCTCTCCACCATCCGCCGCTTGGGAGATGATCTCCTCCTGGTCTTTAACGCTCTTTTTCTTTGTATCCTCTACTCTTTTGAGCAATTCATATAGCTGAGTCTTATCAATAGGTTTTAATAAATAATCTATCACCCCATGACGGATGGCTCGGCGGGCATATTCAAATTCACTAAAACCGCTAAGAACGGCAATAGGTAAATCCTCCATATAACCTCTAACCTGTTCAATAAGCATAAAGCCGTCCATTCTAGGCATTTTTATATCTGTAATAAGCAGATCTATTTCCGCTCGGGATAACTTTTCAATATGCTCCCAGGCCTCCAACCCGTTACCGTAGGATCCAATTACATGTACGTCCAGCTCCATCCTGGATGTGATTTTTTCGAGCCCCCTGCGAATGACCTCCTCGTCGTCCGCAATCATAACATTTATCATTTGAGCACTTCCCTCCAGCTGTATCTGCCAGTTATTATGATTGCACCATCATCACGAATAGAATTCTTCCTATGTCTTAAGTCAATGTACGATTTCGCTCTTTTATAGTCTTGCATTTACTATAACGAAAGTTATTCTAATTTCCCAGCCGCCACTATAAATTGTCCTTGAAATCATCTCCGAAAAAGTATATAACTGAATTAAGTTGTTATTATAAACTAACAAATTAATAATAACTATATAACAAATTAACATAATAATTATCTTTTCTATTTTCATGTAAGGTGGGATTCTCGATGGTATTTAACAACGAATACATTGCAGGCATAACCTGGGGCTTCTCGGGTACACGTGGTTCTTGGACAACAGAAGAAGCGGAACGTTCGATGGAACTCATGTCTTCAGTCACCGGGGCGAACTGGACAGCCATTGCACTTAGTGCACTTCAATCAACCGCTCATTCTACGGAAATCCCCTATTGGGAGGCTCCAACCGTTACTGACGATGAAGTGAAACAGGCCATTAGTAAAGCAAAGTCACTGCAGCTTAAGGTATGCCTTAAGCCGATTGTTAATTGTGCGGACGGAACTTGGCGTGCTCACATTAACTTTTTCGATAAGGATGTCCCTTGTGAGCCTAAATGGTCGGAATGGTTCCGCTCTTATACTAAATTTATTCTGCATTATGCTGCTATCGCTGAAGAATCGGGTTGTGAGATGTTCTGTATCGGCTGCGAGCTTGTCCAAGCGGATAGACGCGATGCCGAATGGCGCACGCTTATTGCCGAGGTTCGGAAGGTTTACTCAGGAATTCTCACTTATAATTGCGATAAATATCAGGAGGATAACGTGACCTGGTGGGATGCGCTCGATGTGATTTCTTCAAGTGGATATTATCCAGCTAATGATTGGGAAGCTCAGCTCGACCGGATTGAAAGTGTGGTTAGATCGCAGAATAAGCCATTCTTTTTTATGGAGGCGGGTTGCCCAAGCCGAAATGGGAGCGCGGCAATTCCTAATGATTGGACCTTAAAGGGTGAACCAAGTCAAGCAGAACAAAGCAAATTCTATCAGGCAATGTTTCAAGGCTGTGAGCGCAGAGATTGGGTTCAGGGCTTTATGCTTTGGGATTGGCCTACTCATCTTTATCCAATTCATGAAGCAGAACACAATGATGATTATTGTATGTATGGCAAACAAGCCGCTGGGATCATTAAAGAATACTTCACCTCGAAAATCAATAAGTAATGTGAGGAGTGACTACTTACCAATGATTAATTCACCAGAATTATGGTTGACCCAGCTTGAGGATGAGCTACAGGGTAATATTCTTAGTTTTTGGATGAAACAGACGAAGGACGAAATCAATGGCGGTTTTGTTGGTGAAATCGACAATCAGCTAAACATAACACCTGACGCGGAGAAAAGTCTTGTGCTTAATGCACGTATTCTTTGGTCCTTTGCGAGCGCTTACCGAATCTACGGCAAGACAGAATATCTGGTTATGGCAGAACGTGCTTATATCTATCTAATGGATCATTTCATCGATAAAGAATATGGCGGTTTATACTGGATGGTGGATGCTGAGGGCAGACCTTCACAGGAGAAAAAACAGATCTATGGCCAAGCTTTTGCTATCTACGCATTGGCTGAATTCTACCGCGCGACTGGGCGGCCTGAGGTATTAGATGAGGCCATTCAAATATTCCAGCTCGTTGAGAAATACGGCTATGATTCTATTTATAAAGGTTATGTTGAAGCTTTATCACGGGAATGGCAAATCACGGATAACCTCAGCCTTAGCAGCAAGGACTTGAATGAGAAAAAATCAATGAACACACATCTACACGTGTTAGAAGCGTATACCGGACTTTATCGAGTATGGAAGTCAGAGGAGCTGGAAAACACGCTGGCTGAGCTAATTGAAACGATGCTGGACCATATCATTGATAACGAAGGCAAGCATTTTCATCTTTTCTTTGATGAGGCCTGGAATGTTAAGTCAGATATTATCTCCTATGGACATGATATCGAAGGCAGCTGGCTGCTTGTGGAAGCCGCAGAAATACTTGGAGAAGAAAAGCTGCTACAGCGTGTTCGAATTGTCGCTATCTCCATGGCAGAAGCTGTTCTTGCAGAAGGTATAGATACCGATGGCGGGATATGGAATGAAGCTGATCTGAGCGGATTGCTAAGCAAAGATAAAGATTGGTGGCCGCAAGCGGAGGCGGTTGTCGGATTCTATAATGCTTATCAGCTGACCGGTAACAGCAAATTTAACGAGGCTGCCCAAGCCTCCTGGACTTTTATTGATAAATATATGGTGGATCACAAATTAGGCGAATGGTACTGGGGTGTGGACGAGAAGCATCTGCCTCTCCCTGACGCAACCAAGGTTAGTGCCTGGAAATGCCCTTATCATAACAGCAGAGCCTGCTTTGAAATGATCGGACGAATCAAACCAACTATAAAGGAGACTGTATAATGTCATCATTATTTCAAGAACGCAAACAACAACTTACAGAACGTTATGAGGCACTGATCACCCGTAACAATGAAAAGCTCCCTTATGGAAACGGTATTTATGACCGTTATACTCATCCACTGCTTACCGCTGAGCACGCTCCTCTAATCTGGCGTTACGACTTCAACCCTGACACCAATCCATACTTCGCTGAAAGAATCGGTGTCAACGGCGTTTTCAACCCTGGTGCCATAGAACTTAACGGTAAGTTTTATCTTGTTGCCCGCGTGGAAGGTAATGACCGTAAATCTTTTTTTGCTGTAGCTGAAAGTGATAATGGTGTGGATGGCTTCCGCTTCTGGGATCGTCCAGTCGTGCTGCCCGAGACAGATGTTCCGGATATTAACGTTTACGACATGCGCCTTGTAAGCCATGAAGATGGCTGGATTTATGGCCTTTTTTGTACAGAACGTAAAGATCCAGATGCCCCACACGGTGACCTTTCTAGCGCAGTAGCCCAATGTGGTATTGTTCGCACAAAAGATCTGAAGACCTGGGAACGTCTGGCCGATCTCCAAACAGGGTCAGCTCAGCAGCGTAATGTTGTGCTCCATCCTGAATATGTTGATGGAAAATACGCCTTCTACACTCGCCCACAGGATGGCTTTATTGATGCAGGTTCCGGTGGCGGAATTGGCTGGGGGCTCTCGGATTCAATTGAGGCTGCCGTGATTACGAGTGAAACCATCATGGATGAGCGCCATTACCATACCATCAAGGAAGTTAAGAATGGTCAAGGTCCAGCTCCAATCAAAACTGAAAAAGGCTGGTTGCATATTGCTCATGGTGTGCGAAACACTGCTGCTGGGCTTAGATACGTGCTTTATGCCTTTTTAACTGATTTGGAGGAGCCAAACAAAGTTACCCATTCCCCAGGCGGTCATTTCATCGCACCAGACGGTGAGGAACGTGTCGGTGATGTATCCAACGTCGTATTCTGTAATGGTGTGATTGCACGCGATAACGGTGAGATTTATATCTACTACGCTTCCTCCGACACTCGCATCCATGTAGCGACAACTACCGTTGACCAAATGTTAGATTATGTACTGAACACACCAGAAGACCCGCTTCGCTCTTATGCTTGTGTACAGCAACGCATCGCCCTCATTGATCGTAATTTAGCGCTGTAAGTAAGAGTTCAGAGTCCATAAAAATCAACAGAACAGCGATTCTCCTGTTATCGGAGGATCGCTGTTCTGTTTTTTGGGATCATTGGCGGCTTGCTTATATCGTATATCCATCATCCCCGGAGCTTACGGACTCAGATGACGCTATTGCTTGGTAAGAAGCTCAAAATTGCTCAGTAATCCCCTAACTCGAAGGAGGCTGAGATATAAATGTTCAAACGTATGGATGAGATCATGATCGAAATTCCTGAAGTAAAGAAGCCAGATCCCAATGCTGCTGCCGCTGTACAAGAACTGTTAGGCGGAAAGTTCGGAGAAATGTCGACGAGCAAATTTTTAATTGTACAAAGCCCGATATTCATCTTCCAGTATAGACATCAGAATCATGTTATGAAATTCTCCGTCTACATAAAGAGCATCCCGCTCCACACCATCGCGCTTGAAACCTAGCTTCTCATAGACATGAATCGCTCTTGGATTAAAAGGATATACACCCAGATGGATACGATGCAGCTTCAAGGCTTCAAAGCCATATCGCAGCATTAGAGTCATAGCTTCAGTACCGTACCCCTTCCCTCTATGTTTATGACTACGAATCCCAATTCGAATGTTTGCGCTACGGTTGTCTGGATCCATTTCGTTCAGCACCACTTCTCCAATGAGCTCATCCGTTTCCTTGACGATAATCATAAGATCCACACGATCTTCAGCTGGAACACTAATCTTACGAATCCAGGCTGCAGTTTGCTCGCGTGAGATTTCTCCTTGCGACCCTGTTAGACGTCCCATCTCTTCATCAAGTAAAAATTTGTAATAGGCCTCCAGATCGGACTCTTCTACACCACGCAGATGAATATTCTCGCCCTCAATCTTTGGTATTGCAACTGCTTCTGACATAACTGAATTCCCCCTAACCATAACCATAATTTCATGGCGTTCAATTATTTTTAATCGGCTAATTTCTAATCTCGCGGTATATCCACAGAATCACGATGCACTATGTCTGCTGCGATCAGGATTTTCTCCAGCGGTGCAGAGGGGTGCCCAATCCGACTTAGCAGTTTCTCCACTGCCGCCCGGCCCATCGCTTCTTTAGGGACATGCACAGTAGTAAGCGGCGGAACGCCTCTTGAGGCATCCTCAATATTATCAAAGCCCGTAACCGAGATATCCCCAGGAATATTAATACCATCTGCCTTCAGGATATCACTGACCGTAAGTGCTGTTTTGTCATTGGCGCAGACCAAGGCGGTGGGGAGTGTCTTAGCTTTTTTCCGTTTCATCACCCAATTTTTAAAATCCTCTTGGAATACCTCTTCCTCCACCCCTTCCAAAAAGAGATTCGCATCATCTTCCAAAGGCAGTCTTATCCCACTCTCCTCCAGCGCACTCCGAAAGCCGATCCACCGATCCCGGAAACTGCGTGAAAATCCAATATTCCCGATAAAATGCATTTGTGTATGGCCTGTCCCCATCAAATGATTAGTAAGTCGAGCCATGGAATCCAAATTGTTCGCGAATACAGTATCACTTGGAATTAATGGATCTTCATGGTCAATCAACACCATCGGCAGACCGATGCGATGCACCTCAAGTAGTAAAGAAGTGGAGATTTCGCCCACACCTACCAAACCAAGAATCCCGCTTGGGTTCAAGATATTCACGAAATTATCCGCACGATTCTCAGAGATGATCACCATTCCAAGTCCTTCTTGATCCAGCGCAAGGGCAATACCGTCCACAATTTTCCCCCAATACAAGGAATCCTGAGTTTGCGAGCGGATATTCGGCATTAATACAAGCACAGATTGCTTATTCCGATCACTGGCCCCTACCGGAGGAGTACGCTTGACACCTTGGACAAAAGCATTCTTTTGCGTAAAATAGCCTAACTGCGAAGCCGCTTGAATCACTCGTTCTCTGGTCATCTCATTAACGCCAGCTTTACCAGAAAGTGACTTAGAGACAACAAATTTGGATACACCGAGATGATCAGCTATTTTTTGCATGGTGACTTTTTTAGCCATATTAAACCCTCCAGAGATTGTATTAAAATTAATGTTGAACTAAAGTTAAGGCTGAGAAGTTACCTGTGTGCCTGCCCGCGCTTCCGTCCATTTTGCATTTAATTCGTCAAAAGACTTTTGTAAATCAGGCGCAGCAAGTAACTCCTGAATATAATCCCCGGACCAAAAGGATAACTTAGCTCCATTCGCCAGATCGATGAACGCATCACTTTGTACCGTGCCATAAACCAGCTTTGGTTCATAAGATAAAAATTCACGGTACTGCGGCATAAAAGGGTTCAGACTACCATCAGCAGGAAGGAATCCCCAATCATCTGAATACGAAGTCTCTTTTACAAAAAAATTCAACCAAGCCATAGCAAGCTCTTTATTCTTACTGTATTTGCTAACACCCACGAACCAGTCTGGATTGATCGGCGCATAGTGAGTACTACTATTATCATAAGGAAAAGGGAAGAATCCGATATCATCTGGTGAAGCCCCCATATCAAGCACTTGACCAACCGCCCAATTTCCAAGTAAATACATGCCAGCTTGACCTTTAGCGAGTCTAGTCTTAGAGATCTCCCAATTGTTCGAGAAAAGTTCATGCTCTACATAACCTTTAGCAATTAAGGTTCGAGCAATGGAAATGGATTTCCCCCACTCATTATCAAGCTGCCATGGACTATCCTCATTTACCATATTATTTAGATACTCAGGGTTACCTGTCATATAATTGACCAGACTATTTCCCCATTCACGCAGTGGCCAGACGGCTCCATAATTCATATACAGCGGGATAATTCCAGCCTCTTTTAATTTAGCGCAAGCTTCGTAGAATTGATCCAGTGTCTGTGGAACCGCGGTAATTCCTGCTTTTTCGAAGGATCTTTTATTATAGACAATCCCTACCGTGGTAGTTCCCGTAGATAGCCCATATCGCTTACCATCATAAGTAGCATAAGAAGTGAAGCGCTCACTAGCCGAAGTTTCTTCATCCAACGGTTCAAAAAAATAATCCAGTTCCTTTGATGGAAGATTCACAGGAAGCAAAAGTACATCTCCGGCGTCCTTGGTGGATAGTCTTACCAGAATGTCCGTTGCGTAATTGGATAAACCTTCAAATTCAACATTCGCTTCGGGGTACTTTTGCTTGAATTGATCCGCGTACCCTTGAAAGGTTCCGTTCTCAATCAGATCTATTCGATTGGTCATCATGACTATGGTGCCGGATAAGTCAGACTTCCCCTCATCTCCAACTGGAGGCACTGTTGATTCCGTCTGCTTGGTGTTGTTCTCACAGCCACTTATCGATAACAAAAAGAGAAGCAGCAGTATGGTACGCGTAGTCCAGTGTAATCTCATCCCCATCAACGGACAGCCTCCTCTTATTTCAGTCAGATAATCTAATCATTTCCGGTTCCAGCAACGGCATCGACAAAATAACATCCGTCCCTTGTCCAAGCTCACTAAATACCTCAATTCCAAAAGCCGCTCCATAATGAAGACGCACTCGCTGCTGTATATTTTTCATACCAATCCCCCCATTGATACTTTTCTTAGGAGGACTTTCTTTCTGCAGCCCATCGTTCAATCTCTCCAAAGTGATCTTATCCATTCCACAGCCATCGTCTTTAATATGAAAGAACAGCATTTGCTCAGTCATCTCACAACGGATACTTAAATGCATTTGTGGTTTATTATCATCCAAGCCATGATAAGCAGCATTCTCTATGATCGGCTGGAAGACCAGCTTGATAATAGAGTAATTATCTAGCTCCTTCGGCACGTCGATTTCGAGTACGAAACGATTAGGGTAACGACAGTTCAGCAGCTCAACATAATTCCGTACATATCCAAGCTCTTGCTTCATTGTCGTTTTGCCGCTCAAATCACTTGTACTATACCGTAGCAGTTTACCTAAAATTGAGATCATATCCGCAGCTTCAATATCATCATTGAGCTCAGCGGTCATTCGGATCGACTCCAGTGTATTATAGATAAAATGAGGATTAATCTGACTCTGCAGAGCATGAAGCTCCGCTTCCTTCTTCTGCTCTTCAATTCGGTAGATATCCTGAATTAACTGCCTGATCCGAGCCAGCATTCGATTAAACTGATGCCCGAGCAGACCAATCTCGTCACGCCGTCTAACCCTAAACATCACCTCTAGATCGCCGCCCTGAACCTTTTTCATCAGTTGAATCATCTGCGATAGTGATTTAGTGAGTGCAAAGGAAAGGATAATGGAGATAATTAACGCCAGTACAATGATACTTAGTGTAGCAACGAGCGTTGCATTACGGGTTACCTTCACATCCCGCATCAGAACATCCACAGGAATAGAGATAATGGCCTTCCAATTGGTCTTGCTAGAGCTTGAGTAAATATTCAGAAATTCTTTTCCGTTGACTGTATCATAGAAACTTCCGGATTTCCCATCGGCCCTTTTGAATAGCTCTGAATCAGATACATCCGTGGCAAGAAGCTTTTTGTCACTGTTGTACACGACCATCCCCATCTCATCAACAATCAGAGATTTGCCATGCGTTACTTTATCCAGCTCCGTAACCCGATTCTCCAAATTGCTAATATTCGCTTCAACCGCGATAAGCCCAATCGGATTTAACAAACCATCCACGATTTTGCGAACAACGGTAAAAGCATATCGAGTGCTCTGCAAATTACTCGTAAATGATTGGGTACCAAACAAAAGTGCCTCTCCGCTGGAATCCTTCGTCTGCTGACTCCAATACTTATAGCTTTGATCGAGGTCGAGCCGTACACCACCATCTTTGGCAGAATAATACCCATTTCCATACGCGTCAAAAATATAAACCGTGTTCGCGCCTCGTTTAATATTGTTAATAAATGAAATGTTGCCTTCTATGCCCCGTTGGATGGACAACAGTAAATCAAAATCTCCGGGTAACAATGTAGCTCTGCCTGATTCGCCACCCATGATCTCTTTCTGCTCATGGTATTGGTTTGAACGAATTAAATTTTGTTTAATATCGTTCACATAGGCTGGCATAGATGAAATACGCTTCATATCTTCGATATAATCATCTACTCCATCCATCATTTGATCGATTAACTTCTCAGAATAAGCAATAGTGTTGCCCTGTATAGATTCTGAATAACTCTTATAAGTAAACACACTAATGAAGGTAAGCGGAAGGGTAATAATTATTAAAAAGACGAGGAGCAGCTTGCGTTCCATACTCATGTCCCCGATAACGGACCACCAGCCAAAGATGCGTTTACCTTTCATACGGTCCTTCTCCTTAACCCTTTTTTACCTAACTTGTTATTATTATTTACCTAACAAAATTATTATACGGGGAAGTCCTTCTTTACACAATAACAAAACCGCTTCCTCATAACGAAGAAGCGGTTTTGTTATGTAAATCATAAAAAAATTAGTTAGACCCAGTTATTTTATCGTGAATAATGACAATTTATCCTTTAACTGTCCTGAAGCACTTTCCAGCTTACCTGATAACGAAACAAGTTGATCACTTACACTTTGCTGTTCATTACTGAGGGAAGCTACTTCTTCGGAAGTCGCTGATGATTGCTCAGCTACAGCACTTACGTTACCCATTGCTTCCGACAATACAACCTGTGAATGATTCAAGCTACTGATCGCTGTTGTCACCGATTCCAGACTAGTAATGAACTCATCCATCTGTCCTTTTACCGATACAAAGATATCGCTCGTGTTCTTCACTGAGCTTATTTGCTCTTTAAAGAGAGGAGCCACTTCAGATAATACAGCTTCCGTTTCGTTCATTTCCGTTATGATCTTGTCGGTGATTCCGGCTACTAGAGCAATAGACTGCTTCGATTGGTCGGCAAGCTGTCTTACCTCACCGGCTACCACCATAAAGCCCTTGCCAGCTTCGCCTGCACGTGCAGCTTCTATCGTCGCATTTAATGACAAAATATTCGTCTGCTGTGTGATACTCTTCATCACATCCAGCACCTTAATCACAGAGAATACTGTTTCTTTCAAATTGTTAACTCGTTCTACAAGCGCACCTGTCTTTTCCCCAGTACGGCTAGTCTGTTCCAGTAAATCCGTTAATTGCTTGGCACCTTGAGCGCTGGCTTCTCCAACCCCGCGTGCGGCCTCATCCATCTCACTGTTGGCATTAATCACGGTCTGCATTTGCGTAGCTATCACGTCTGTAAGCTCATTACCACGTTCAGCTTCAAGTGCCAGACTACCTGCTCCTCCAGCGATTTCTTCCGTAGCGGCTGCTATCTCCTTCGCGGATATAGCCGTCTTACGCGAAGCTTCTCCAAGCTCGCCAGCGGTCTCTAGCACATCTCGAGCAGTTTCTCTAGTTTGCGATACAAGCTCAGTAATACGCTCCATCATCAAGTTAAAGGAGGCTGAAAGTTGTCCAATCTCATCCTTAGACACATATTCTGTACGTACACTCAAATCCCCGCTTGCACCTTGAACCATAAGATTCTTCAATCGTGCCAGAGGCTGAGCGATCATACGAACCATCCAAATCCCGATCAATATTGCAAGCAGTGCCGCACCAGCAGCCGTAATGAACGTCGTCAACAGAATCGGACGGGCTTCCTTCACTAACTCGTCTGTAGGCACTACGCCTGATAGCTTCCAATCCGCCCGTATCATCGGATTAAAGACTGCCAGAATTTCTTTTCCATTTGGATCTTTAGCTTCTAGGCTACTGTTATTTTTCTTACTCTCTTTAATAAAAGAAAACTCCGATGGCTTACCATCGTCTACCGAATTAGAAGAAGCTACAACTGTACCTTCAGGAGATACTAGTTGAATACGGGAGCCATCTCCCAGCTTCACACTTGCAAAAGATTCCTCCAGCAGTGTGTTTTTCAACACAAGCATGATTATGTATCCTTTTTCTGATCCCAAATTTTTAAGGGATCTTACCATAGCAATCTCCTTATCTTCATTTCCTTGAATAGAAGTGGAGAACCAAATATTCTTCGCGCCGCCTTTGTCGCCGTCCGAATAATATGAATTATACTCTTTGGTGTCGGCTACAATCTTCTTGTACCATTCTTGTTCACGTAATCCGTCAAGACTAATGCCAGCACTACCACTAGTAACGATATCCTGCTCAGGTGTCTCTGGAATCAAAGAGACACTGATAATATTAGAATCAGTTGTCGTCTGACTGGACAATTTCTTACTTATTGCACTTGTTGCTTCAAATTTCTCGTAAGCTGTTTGTGCAGTAGACAAAGCCTTCAGATCTGTTTGCATTTGCGCATCAAAATAAAGCTGTAATGCCAAGTTCTCATACTGTTTCAAGGTAATATCCAGCTTCTCAGCAGTCTGGATAATAGTCTGACGATAGGCTTCGGATACATTATTCTTTATCGTTGTTTTCGCCTTCGAATAAGATATAAGTCCAAGTGACATAACTACAATTACAGTGGAACATAGGAATATTAGAAATAACTTCACTCCTACGGATTGGATAGGATTAACTCTCTTGATTTGGCTTCCCCAACCCAACATCATTTTCTTAGCCTCTAACTTTGATGTCTTTCCTGTCCCTACTTCATTGCCCTGTGCATTTACAGATTTTTTATTGTTCTTCTTCATCTCTCTAACCTTCTCTCTTTATGCTATTCACTAATACTATCTTGATCAGGATCCCCATCATGATCATCTACCCGCTAATATTAGAGGACATATGAAAGCGCTAACTATATTATATATCGGTTTATTAGGCCTTTTTTCTTAGCTTTACTATACTTTTTTTATAACTTTTAACCTATGTATGTTTCGACAAAAAAACTCCCTTCGTTCTACCCTCCTGCTTGGATTTATTTGTTAGTTACTAATATATATAACTTATTGTTAGCTTTGTCAAAAGAAAAACAGGGATGCCCTTTTTGCAAAGAACATCCCTGTATCTTATCAAGATTTTTTCTTACGCATCATATCAAAGTATGCTACGGGCTGATCTACCTTCATGCGAACACGCTGCAGAGGATGACGGGCTGCGTCAAGCGGGTTGCCTGCTTCATCCCACAATTCCGCTACAGTCTGCTTAAAGAATGTATCATTGGGTCCGAAGAATTCAACTTCCTGACCAGGCTTGAAGTGATTACGTTGTTGAATTAGCGCCATTCCACTCTCAGCATCGTATTCCAGTACAAGTCCGGCAAAATCATAAGGAGCCGCTTTTTCTTCAGGCTCATAGATATGATCTTCATGATCCGGAGTATCGTAGAAGAATCCTGTGTTAAGCGGACGGTTCGCCGCTTTGTTCAGCTCATCCAACCACTCTTGCTTCAACTCGTATCCTTCAGGATCAGCCATGTAAGCATCAATAGCTTTACGATAAGCGTTAACGACAGTGGCTACATAGTGAATCGATTTCATCCGTCCCTCGATCTTAAAGCTATCGATACCTACTTCAATAAGTTCAGGGATACTTTCCAGCATGCACAAATCCTTAGATCCCATAGAGAAAGGATTATCTCCTTGCTGATGCAGTGGAATCTGAGTTACACCTGGAAGCATAGGTGCCGGAGATTGTGCTTCAGCTTGATCTTCTTCAGACACCCAAGTGTCCTCAGGCCGCGCATCCTCGAACAGATCATATTTCCAGCGGCAAGACTGGCAGCAGCCTCCCCGATTGGAGTCACGGTCTGTAAAGTGATTGGATAATACGCATCTTCCTGAGTATGAAGAGCACATCGCTCCATGGATGAAGCTTTCGATTTCAATATCAACATGCTTCTTAATCTCAGCGATTTCTTCCAGGCTTGTCTCACGTCCGAGTACGACACGTGGCAGACCCTCTTCTTTCCAGAAGGATACCGCTTGCCAGTTTAGTGTAGACTGCTGAGTACTCAAATGTACCTCTAATCCAGGTACTAAACGGCGTGCTGTATCTACAATGACCGGATCAGCAACGATAATAGCAGCAATACCAACTTCATATAAGTTACGCAGATATTCTTCAATCCCTGCGACATCTTCATTGTGAGCATAGATGTTCGTTGCAACAAATACCTTAGCGCCGTATTTCTTGGCGAATTCAACACCTTCACGCATTTCCTCAAAGCTGAAATTGTCTGCTCCTGAACGCAAGCCGTATTTCTGCCCTCCGATATAAACAGCATCCGCACCATAGTGTACTGCGAATTTTAATTTTTCCAAATTACCGGCCGGAGCTAGGAGCTCCGGTTTATCCAGACGGTATCGTTTGCCCTTGTATTGCGGCTTTGTCATGGTTCCCATTCCTGTTCTCCCCTCCATCGCCCCACAAAGTGATGTCTATGCATGATTACTGCACCTAGTCTTTGCGGGGATCTAAAAAACTCTCATTAAATTAAACTTAATATACTTGCTCTTTATAGAAAAATCCGAAGCTTAGCTCCCGTTCTGGATCCTGCAGCGTTCTGATAGCTTCCATCCAATCCTCTTGGAAAGAATAAGCTTCTGGATCAGCTGCATAAAGATCAATAGCTTTGCGATAAGTCTTAACAACCGCCACATTATACGCTGTTGATTTCAACAATCCTTCAATCTTAAAACTCCGCACGCCTGCAGCCATAAGAATATGAAGATCCTCCAAAATACAAATATCTTCCGAACTCATAATATGTGTACCGTTCTCGTCTTCATAGATCGGGAACTTTTGGTCATCTCGTTCTGCCTCGATCAAAAATAGACCACGTTCCTTACCAAGACTGCCGCCCTCGCTTGGACGTCCTTGATGTGACATATAGCTTTCTACAAGCTTACGCTTGGAATGGTATATATTGGTCATGCCGTGAACCTGAACCTGTGCCTCTACCTCTAAAAGCGGAACCATTTCCGTCATTTCATCCATATTCAGCTCACGCGCAAGAACTACGCGAGTAGCACCTTTACGCCCCCAATAATTCGCGGTTGCGTAATTGGTAGAGGTCATTTCCGCATTCCAATGCAGATTCATACCCGGTGCTTCCTTCTTCACTGTGGTTAACACCGCAGGATCACCGAACTCAACACCGTCAACACCAAGTTCACCTATAGCTTTCACATAGGCAGGGAGCTCTTCCAGAAGAAGGTTGGACATGAGTCCACCTAGTCCAGCATATACTTTGCAGCCACGCGCATGTGCCATTTCTACAACAGCAGCTGTATCCTCCAAAGAGAAATGTCCGGCAAGACGCATGCCGAAACGGTCATCCCCGATGAGCAATGCATCTGCTCCGGCATCCAGCAAAGCAGCAGCTTCCTCTAAGGATGCTGCTGTCGCCAGCAATTCCGGTTTGTTAATCATGTTGTACCTCCTACTTGTACAGTTATTTCAACCGCACCACTCTTCATTTTAATATTTTATTTCGATTCTTGCTTACTTTTTTCGATATTGGCTAAATGTTCCTTGTAGGTCTTAGCAAACAAATGGCCCTGTGTACCATCTTTCTTAGTCACATAGAAGTAGTATTCAGAAGCCTCGGGTTCGAGTGCCGCCTGAATGGAAGCCAGCCCCGGATTACTAATAGGTCCCGGAGGAAGCCCAATATTTCTATACGTATTATAAGGACTGTCAACTTCCAAATCTTTATATAACAGTCTTTCCTTCTGTTTGTCGAGCAAATATTGAACCGTAGCATCGATCTCAAGCTTCTGCTCTTTCTTTAAGCGGTTATAAATCACGCCAGCAACTTGTGGTCGTTCACTATCTACAACAACCTCACGTTCGACTAACGAGGCCACTGTCAACAGCCCATGAAGTGTCATTCCACTTGCTTCAAGCTTTTGCTTCCAGTTCGGGATCGTATCCAGTTTCTGCTGGAACTGATCCAATAATGCTTCTACAACTTCCTGCGGCGTACTATCCTTGGCCAGTTCATATGTTTCAGGGAACAAATATCCTTCAAGACGATGACGAAGGTTCTTATCCTGTGGGATACCTAGAGCATCAATTCCCTTCAAGCCTGCACCGGTATCCATGATTTCAAGAAAAATAGCAGCATCCTGATTCCAAGCCTCAGCAAGCTTCTTGGCAATCTGCTCAGCAGTATATCCTTCCGGAATCGTGAAAGTCACGGTCTCTTCTTTAACAACATCACCAGCATTTAACCTCTCGATGAGCTCGTCATAGGTATCTCCTGGACTAGCAACATAAGTACCAGCTTTAAAGCTGGAGCCTTCTTTAGTCCATTTCAAATATCCCTTAAAAAAAAGACTGTTCCGAATAATGCCATTTTGTTCGAGCAGATCAGCAATTTCCGCGCTGCCCATGCCCTTTTCTATCGTAAATGTTACGGCAGGACCTGCAGGTTCTACCGGCTGCATCCCGTTCCAAATGTACCAAGCGCCTCCGCCTCCTGCTGCTACCAGCAAAAGAATAACGATAAGCACCGTACGGATTGCGGATTTCAAGTCAGGTTCCTCACTTTCCGACTATAAAGTATAAAAGTGTACTACTTAAAATTCAATACATATTTCATGATCATGATTGTTGTTTTAATTATATTGATCGTATTCCAAGCAAAAAGAGCGCGGAATTCTCCGCCCTCTTCCGTACTCATCATAAATGTAACGTACATGTTTAAAGTTTATTCTGCATCGTCCACTGGAAACGTCATCTCATCATATAGCTCAGAGATGTCTTCCCACTCTTCATCGTCCACGATGTTCTCTAGTTCCGGAAGTCCGTTAGGAGAGACAACGATACGCAGAATTTCATATTCCACGTCTTTACCAGCGCCTTTCAGCACCGCATAGCCAATACCACCGACTTCAAATTCGGCGATAATATCGTAAATGGAAGACTTGCCCTGCTCATCTTCCAGTTCTACTGTTTCTCCATAGGCTTCCTTAAGCCGCGAGGACCATACCGCTTGATCAGCGGATACATCAGTCATTCTCTGATCCTCCGTCCAACTCGTCAACCAGTGTGTTGAAAGTCTCTTCGACAATCGCCCACTCCTCGTCATTATCGATCATGAACAATTGAAGATCATCGCCTTCTTCCACATAACGGAACGCATAAACCTCATCGGTTTCCTCGTCCTCGGAATCAAGCGGAACCACCATCATGTACTTAGCGTCCGAGCCATCAACCTCAAACTTCATAATGACCTCGAATTCCTCTTCATTACCTTCCTCATCAGGAATATAGATAATTTCCGGTTCTTCCTCTTGGCCAATCTGTTCGTTTGTCATATCCTCGCACCCCTCACCTTTTACTGTTAGCATCCAAAAAATTTTGCAAAATCAGGGCTGCAGCCATTTTGTCCACAATCCCTTTGCGTTTCTTCCGGCTGACGTCCCCTTCAATCAGCACCCGCTCTGCGGATACCGTCGTCAGACGCTCATCCCAAAGGTGTACGGGCATTGCAAATTGCTCCCGTAGCTTGTCAGCGAACTCTATGCAGATTTCGCCCCGGGGTCCTACTGAGCCGTTCATATTCTTCGGTAGACCAACGACAATCTCTCCAATTTCGTGCTCCGTAATAAGTTCACGAATACGTTCGAACTCATTACCAGTACCGCGGCGCTCAATCGTTTCAAGAGCTTGTGCCGTCCATCCAAAAACATCGCTTGTGGCTACACCGATTCTACGGTCGCCGTAATCCAATCCTAACTTCTTCATCATCTGGGATTATCCACCTTGTGATTGACGAGGTAGAATCTAACCAGCTCTTCAATCAGCTCATCACGTTCTTTTCTCCGGACCAAACTTCTCGCATTGTTATGACGCGGAATGTAAGCTGGGTCTCCGGAAAGTAGATACCCTACGATCTGATTGATCGGATGATACTCTTTCTCCACCAGTGCATCGTATACAGCGAGCAATATTTCCTGGGGAGAAGCTTCCTTTTCGTCGCCCTTCACATTGAATTTGACCGTTTTGTCCATGGAGTCCATTTGTGACACCTTCCTTCTGCAAAATCACCCTAAAAGGGCGGCTTCGCAAAGTTGCTACTGTGCAGCTCACTTGCTTCCTTTATCATAACATATTCATAGCCCAACGAGGAAATCCTGCGCGTGGAATCACGCTTTTTTTGGCATTTCCTCTACAAAAATAATGATATTTTTGGCTTTTAAGCTATTGTCAAGCACAACTATTCATGAAAATCTAACCACCTGTTAATAAAGAGTAGCGGTACTGATGTCATACTCTCAGTACCGCTATGTTTTTTCGTAATACGTTTAAATTAAGAAATAGTTTCGTAATTTTTATTTATGCTAGGGAAGCCACTAATTCTTCTGCTTTAGCCAGTGCCTCGCCAAGCTTGGAGGCATCTTTACCACCAGCTTGTGCCATATCTGGACGTCCTCCACCGCCGCCACCGCATACTGCTGCGACTTCTTTAACAATCTTACCAGCGTGGAAGCCCTTCTTCACCAGATCCTGTGGTACAGCAACAACAAAGTTCACCTTGTCGTCCATGGCTGCACCCAGAACAAGCACAGCATCCGGGAGCTTGGATTTCAATTCATCTGCAGTAGAACGCAGAGCGTCCATATTTCCTGCTTGAACAGCAACAGCAAGAAGCTGTGTACCTGCACCAACCGTCTTCACACTGCTTGTTAGTTCAGCGGCAAAGGTTGCGCTAAGCTTAGATTGCAAGGATTCATTCTCACGCGAAAGCTCACGCACTTGGTTATGCAATGCTTCAATCCGTTTTGGAACGTCGTTCAGAGAAGACTTCAGCAGACCCGCAGATTGCTTGAGCAGATCCAGTTGGCTCTCAGTAAACTGGTAAGCGAAACGTCCAGTTACTGCCTCGATACGGCGCACTCCGGAACCAATGCCGCTTTCGCTAAGCAGCTTGAAAATCCCAATTTGAGATGTGTTGGATACATGGCATCCACCACAAAGCTCAAGGCTGTAATCGCCGACTTGAACGACACGGACGATATTGCCATATTTTTCACCAAATAGTGCCATGGCTCCCATAGCCTTAGCTTCATCAATTGGCTTGTTCTCAATGACTACATCAAGACCACGCCAGATTTGTGCATTCACGCGATGCTCGATGTCGCTTAGTTCCTCCGGTGTAATCGCTCCGAAATGGGAGAAGTCAAACCGTAAACGTGCACCTTCCACTAAAGATCCTGCTTGGTTGACATGACCGCCCAGAACCTCTTTGAGCGCTTTATGCAGTAGGTGAGTAGCTGTATGGTTCTTCACGATATCTTCACGCTGTGCACGATCCACTTCAGCGCGAACCGATTCGCCTACTTTCAATTCTCCAGCTTCCACAGTTACCAAATGTACATGTTGACCATGTGGAGCCTTGAACAATCCTTTTACCTTAGCTGTAACTGAACCGCCAGTAAGCAGTCCTGTGTCACTCACTTGTCCACCACTTTCAGCATAGAACGGTGTTGCCTCAAGAATTACTTGGCACTCTACGCCTTCACCAGCGGTATCGACCAATTCATCACCCACAACAATAGCCATGATTTTCGACTCTGTTACCGAGTCATTATATCCAACAAATTCACTTTTAACCGTCAGGTCCGCTAATGCGCCACCTTGGATCTTCATGCTGCCACCGTCATGACGTGCAGCTCTTGCACGATCACGCTGTTCTTGCATAGCGACATCGAAGCCTTCACGGTCTACAGTTAATCCTTGCTCTGCTGCGAAATCTTCCGTCAGGTCAAATGGGAATCCGTAAGTGTCATATAGCTTAAATGCATCGGATCCAGCAATCGTGCTGAGTCCATCTGCTTTTGCTTTAGCACTGATCTCACCCAAGATAGCCAATCCATCAGATAATGTCTCATGGAAACGTTCTTCTTCTGTACGGATAATCTTGGCGATATATTCCCGATTCTCGACAACGGATGGATAATACACACCCATAATCTCACCAACTGTTTCTGTCAGTTCATGCAGGAACGGACGATCCAGACCCAGGGTCTTTCCGTAGCGAACAGCACGGCGCAGCAAACGGCGGATAATATAACCACGACCTTCATTAGAAGGAAGTACTCCATCCCCTACGGCAAAAGTAACGGTACGCACATGATCTGCGATAACTTTTAGCGCGATATCCTGTTCAACATTATCCTTGTAAGTTACACCAGCAAGCTCAGCTGTTTTTTGAATAATCGGTTGGAACAAATCGGTATCGAAGTTGGAATCTACATCTTGAAGAATGGATGCAAAACGCTCCAGTCCAGCACCGGTATCAATGTTCTTGTTCGGAAGCGGCGTATAGCTGCCATCCTTATTATGGTTGAATTGTGAGAACACAAGGTTCCATACTTCGAGCCAACGTTCGTTTTCTCCACCTGGATACATTTCTGGATCACTCATGTCGCTGCCGTAAGCTTCGCCGCGGTCATAAAAGATTTCCGAGCAAGGACCACAAGGACCTTCGCCGATATCCCAGAAGTTCTCATCTCCCAGCTTAATGATGCGTTCTGCTGGCAAGCCTACTTTTTCATTCCACAGCTTGAAAGCTTCCTCATCCTCAGCATACACAGTTACGGAGATACGTTCTGGATCGAAGCCGATCCACTCCTTGCCGGTCAAGAATTCCCAAGCCCATGTGATCGCCTCTTCTTTAAAATAATCGCCGATAGAGAAGTTACCTAACATTTCGAAGAACGTATGGTGACGGCGTGTCTTCCCTACATTCTCGATATCATTGGTACGAATACATTTCTGCGAGTTCGTCAGGCGCGGATTCTCAGGAATCTCACGGCCATCGAAGTATGCTTTCAGCGGCGCCATACCTGCGTTGATCCACAACAGCGAAGGATCGTTATGCGGTACGAGAGATGCACTAGGTTCAATTTTGTGACCTTTACTTTCAAAAAACTTAAGCCATTTGGAACGAATTTCACTTGCTTTCATTGTTTACAGCTCCCGTCTCATCTTTTTAATTCGGCGCATGCGCCAGATTATACAAATTTCCTAAAAAAATAAAAACAAAAAAACGCCCCTGAATAATTCAGGGACGATTAATATCGCGGTACCACCCTGGTTATCGCCTTGACCCAATTTACGGGAAAGTTAAAGGGCGATCGCCTTGTCGCGGCTGATAACGGGTGCCCCCGGTGAGCTTGTGATCTCACACTCCGAAATTAGCTTTCCACCGGCCTGTCTTCAAGGTTCTCCCAGCCATTACGAAACGCTTTCGTAAAGGAACCTGTTCTCTGATCAAGCCATCCTCCGGTGTACTTCATTTTCATCAACGTTTTATCCGATTTGCATTTTAACATTTCAAGTATAGCCAGTGCCCCTTCATCTGTCAATCTGGGGAGGAGTTAAGGATACGTGAGAATATATGATTTTTGTAATGGTGAACTCAAGCACTTAAAGAATATAGTAAATCTCAGATATCATTTGGGAAATTATGTATTATAAATAGTACTCTATACTACTCAATTCTCGGGTAAAACCTAAGGAGGATTACAAATCATGCTGCGCAATAAAGTAACTGAGGAGCTATCGATGGATAAAGTTAAGCCTACATCAATACGCTTTATGGTCAGTCTCATTTTTATTAGCAGCACTTTTCGGTAGTTTATTATTTTGGCTCGCTATAAACATTGTTGATTTAGGTATGACATTACTGACTCACTCAAGTTTAACATTCAATAATGATATCTTTACGAATTCAAACGTCGTCTTTGGTGAATTCCTGGGACAGATTTTCGGAAATGCTATCTCTTATTAAAAAAAGGCGATAACAATACTTCACGAATCGGATAAGCAATGCTTATCTCACAATCTATCTATGTCGCTATACATATCCCAAATCGGATCTATTCAGGATTAGTCAGAAAGGATTTTGTTTATGATTTTATCGCACTATTAATTCTAGGGGTCATATTCTCATTACTCTATGTCCTAACCAAGAATCTATTTTTCGTGATAGGCGTCCATGCCTTAATGAATGTTCAGATTATGTTTTGGACTCATACAGCAACGTTAATCTGTGTGTTGTTACTGACTTGTCTTTTAATTTGTTTCAAAATGAAGGAATTCCGAGCGCAGAAATCAGAGGGGGCAGTGCCAAGCTGAATAGATGGAGTCGGAGAATTTTCTAGAGTGGTGACTGACCCAGTCCTAATCATAATCAGCTAATGCAAGCAGTCGATAACCAAAACAGAGGGCAGCAATTCTCAAGTAAATATGAGAATCGCTGCCCTGTGCTGTATTTTCACGTTTTTAATAGCTACGTTTCCGGCAACAGGCGTTGGCAGTACGTATCCTTATCAACAATTCTAAATCAGCTTATGCGCAAACCACTTTTTGCCCTTGAAGCGCCACAGAAAAATGCCCCCCCGAACGGCCCACTCGCAGTTCATTGCCAGCCAGACACCCATGACGCCGTAGCCCAGCTGGATCCCAAGGATGTATCCAAAAATCACCCGAAACAGCCACATTGTCAGCATCGAGGTAATTGAGGTGAAGCGGGAATCTCCAGCTGCCCGAAGCGCGGACGGCAAAATAAAGCTGACGGCCCACAGCGGAACTTGGGCAATGGAATTCACCAGCAGCACCACAAACAGATCATCAATGATCTCGGAAGGTGGGGAAAAGATCGATACCAGCGGGTGGAATAGCGGCATCAGAATCAAGGCGATCAACGCCAAAGAGCCGGACCCGATCCAGAGAAAGGACTTGATGAACTTTCTGGCTTCAGAGACATTCCCTCGCCCGATACATTGGCCGACCACCGTTACAATAGTTAGAGACAGCGCGCTGGCTGGAATTTGAAACACCAGAGCCAGCGAGCCGGCAATCGCATTGGTCGCAATGGCATAAGTGCCTAGGCTGACAATAAACACCTGGGTGAGCAGTTTACCCCCGTTGAAGAACATCTGCTCCGCCGCGAACGGCACGCCGATAAACATGATTCTCCGCAGCATGGTCAGAGGGATTCGGAATAGGTCACGAAAACGCACCCGCAGGGCCGTATCCACTTTGAACAGATACACCAGGGCACAAACCATACCTGCATACCGCGCGATATTAATCGCAAGCGTCATCCCCAGCACACCCATGTGCAACAGGTTAATGAAGACCACGTTCAGGATAACATACAGCAGGTTCATGATGAGCGACAGCATCAAAGAAGCCCGCGTCTTGCCCACTCCTCGCAGAGCCCCGCATACCGCCTGAACCACCGCGATGCCCAGATATGAGATACTGCTGCCGATCAGGTAGATGCGGGCATTTTCCAGCACTTCGGGTGAGGCGGTTCCGAATAAAAGGTTCAATATAGGAGTATGTAAGCCCATCAGCAGCAGACCAATTCCCAAAGCGATCAGCGACACCGAGGCGACCGAAGCCGCCGTAGCCTGGGACACCATCCGGTCATTTCCGCTCCCTTTATACTGCGCGACTACCACTGTCCCCCCGGTTGCAACCGCCACGAACACATTGATCAGAAAAATATTCAGCGAATCCACCATATTCACTGCACTGACCGCCGCCATCCCGGACGAGCTGATCATTGCGGTATTTACCAGATTAAGTCCAATAATGAAGGCCTGGTCAATCAGAATTGGAATAAATAAAGCTATAATTTGCCGATAATCCATCCCCTCCCCAGAAAGATATTTCTCCAGCAATCTTTTCTTCTGAAGACTCGCGCGAAGCTGCATAACATATCACATTCTTTTCTGTAAAATGGAAAAAACTCTTCATCCGAAGAGCTTTTTAACAAATTATACCCATTATACCGTGGGCACTTTACATTCAGTTTACTATAGATACACTTTTAAGTCTTTAATCAGGAGTCAAAAAACAGCAACTGTCCTTCACATATTTGGAGAACATAAACTTCATCAGAATTATGTAGCTTCAGACCATAGAATCATTCGTTCAGACTCTCTCCTTCAAGGTTGGAACTTCGATTGAGAAGGCTTCGAACGATGTCGCACCTATTGTCTGATATTTCATCTAAATTATATCTTAATATCACTTAAAGCCGCTGCAATAATACAGCATTTTGTTCAGATATCCTCTTCACTACATCTAAAAACTGCAAATGCGAATGTGTAGGAATATTCTTACTTGTGGCTCGAAAGCTTCTTATAAGCAAGAACTTCGTAGTAAGGTTCCGAGAGACGGACCGTATTGCACTTATTCCCTAATAACAAGCCCATTCCCGGGTGACTTGGGGCGGATAACGGCGCTGGCTCGTTTACGTTACCGTCGGCACATTG
>NZ_NFUX01000177.1:0-362 GCF_002264385.1 Paenibacillus sp. VTT E-133280 | reverse complement strand
GTCATGACCATGATTGAGGCTGGTTGGGACGTGAGATCCCGTATAACAAGCGATACTATGGAGCGACAAAAAAGAAATCATAGGGGCTATCGGTAAATCTAAAATAGGAAGGTGCATTGAATGAATTCAATGATTGGTCAGCGTGGTAAACCGTACAAAGAAACGTTTAAATTCGAACATATAGTTCTTAGAGGAGTATGCTGATGCCTATCTATTGGGAGAGTTGTACTACAATGAAGAATTTGAGCCCTTTAAAAAATAGGTATTCAACTGCTTAATCGGCGTTATCCAAAGCGACAATACGAGTCTCTTTCAAAGAGAGTGCGAGTTAAGCGTCTATTAAACGCGGCAAAACAAAATCC